>CAJAHV010000162.1 GCA_903939555.1 uncultured Alphaproteobacteria bacterium
GCCGGCCGGGCGCGGGCCCGGGCGGTGCAGATCGGCCACATCAATGACGAATATGGCGAGGCGCTGGCCGGCCTCGCCGCCGGGGAAAAATTGGTGCTCAATCCCGGCAGCCAGATCGCCGAGGGCACCCGGGTACGCTCCCGCTGATCAATCGGGAGCAAGGTTGATGGTGCGCAAGCTGATGATCGAGCTGGCGACAATTGCGGGTATGCGCGGCTTTCATGCCGGCGCTTTGGCTCACTCTTCCGCCGCCGGCGGCGTTCGCGCAGCGGCATGTCTTTATCAACAGGCACGTTGGTGTCGACGACGGAGCCGGCGTCAGTCTTGTCGGTTGCTGACCAACGCCGGTCCGGTGACAGCTGGCCCGCTCACTATTCGGCCAGCTCGAACACGTACAGCATGTTGCCACCGTTCGGTTGGTAGATGTCCGGGCTTTGCTGCGCGGTCATCAGCTTGAAAACGCCCATGCCCGTGGCCACGGCAATATACTGCTTGCCGCCTGCCGCATAGGTAACCGGATAGCCATGCGGCGCCGAACCGAGGCGCGTTTGCCAGACCACCTTGCCGGTCTTGACGTCGAAGGCCTTGAAGTAACGATCGAGGTCACCGATGAACGCCAGGCCACCACCGGTGGTAAGTGCGGAGGTCATGAACATGGCGCGCTGCGTGTGCGACCAGCGCGGCTTCAAGGTGGCGACATCGATGGCACTCAGGCGACCGAGCATGCCGTCGGTCCCGGGCATGGGATGGATGGTGGATTCACCGCCAAAACCACCAGCGCCTGACTTGCGCTCCACGGCACGGCCGGTCATGTCGACGCACAATTGGTGCAACGGCAATACCAGCAAGTGGCTGGCCGGGTCATAGGCACTGGCCTGCCAGTTGTGGCCGCCATAGATGCTCGGACATACCGACACCTTGTCATCCACCCCTGCCTTCATGATGTCGTCGCGGTACTCGACGCGACCCGTGCTATGGTCGATGGACTTGAAAATATTCTGATAAAGCGTTTCGGCGACGGCGACGAACTTGCCATTCTGGCGGTCGAGTTTCCACAACAGGCCATCCTTGCCGGCGGTGAGCACGAATTTGTCCGGGCCGATATCCACCAGCACACGCTCGAAGCCGGTTTCCATGTCCAGTGTTTCGCCGGGCACGTGCTGAAAGTGCCACTGCAGCTTGCCGGTGCGCGGGTCGAGCGCCAGTGTCGAGTTGGTGTAAAGGGCAGCGTCCGCCGCCGTCATGCCACGGCTGGCTGCCACCCAGGGTTTCGCCTGGGCAGTACCGAAGTAGTACAGGTTCAACTTCGAGTCATAACTACCGGCAATCCAGTTGTCGCCGCCGCCGCGCAGTTCGACGGGCTGGCCCGCCCAGCTGGCGTCATTGGGGTCACCCGGAAGTGCGATGGTGGAGGTGCGCCACAGTTCTTTGCCGGTGCTCGGGTCGTGACCGGTGATAAAGCAGCCGGATTTCTTGTAGCGTTCGCAGCCGTTGATGCCGCTGACCACGACGCCGCCGGCGATGAATGGCCCTGCCGTGTGTGTGTAGCCTTGATGATAATCTGCCAGCACGGCACGCCACAGCAGTTTGCCGGTGCGCGCCTCCAGCGCCACGATGGCGGCGTCGTAGGTGGCCAGAAACACCTTGTCCTGATAAATCGCGATATTACGCGTGGGGCCACCGAGCGTGCGTGAATCTTCAGGGTGCGGATAGGCATATTCCCACAGCAGACTCCCGCTGGCGGCGTCGATGGCC
>CAJAHV010000163.1 GCA_903939555.1 uncultured Alphaproteobacteria bacterium
CCGATCTGCACTTGCAGGCGCTTTTCGGCGCCTTCGGTGATGCTCTGGTCGGCGGGGGTGGTCAGGTACGCATAGGCGCGGGTCTTGGCGCGGCCGACGCGGCCGCGGATCTGGTAGAGCTGTGCGAGGCCAAAGCGATCGGCGCGGTGGACGATCAGCGTGTTGGCGCTGGGGATATCGAGGCCCGATTCGATGATGGTGGTCGACAGGAGGACGTCGTAGCGCTTGTCGTAAAAGGCGCTCATGCGTTCTTCGACTTCGGTCGGGGACATCTGGCCATGGGCGGTGACCGGCTTGATCTCGGGGATCTGTTCGCGGATGAACTGTTCGATATCGGGCAGGTCGGCGATGCGGGGGACGACGAAGAAGCTTTGGCCGCCGCGATAATGTTCGCGCAGCAGCGCCTCGCGCATCACGACTTCATCGAAGGGCATGACATAGGTGCGCACCGCGAGGCGATCGACCGGCGGGGTGGCGATGATCGACATTTCGCGCAGGCCGGTGAGCGCCATTTGCAGGGTGCGCGGGATGGGGGTGGCGGTGAGGGTCAGGACATGGACATCGGCCTTGAGTGATTTCAGTCGTTCCTTGTGGACGACGCCGAAGCGTTGTTCTTCATCGACGATGACAAGGCCGAGGCGCTTGAACTCGACCGATTTGGCGAGGATGGCGTGGGTGCCGACGACGATATCGATGGTGCCATCGGCAAGGCCTTCGCGGGTTGCCTTGGCATCATTGGCGGTGACCAGGCGGCTGAGTTGGCGGACTTCGACGGGCAGGCCGGCGAAACGCTCGCTGAAGCCGGCGAAATGCTGGCGGGCGAGGAGCGTGGTCGGGCAGACGACGGCGACCTGCATCCCCGACAGCGCCGCGGCATAGGCAGCACGCAGCGCCACCTCGGTCTTGCCGAAGCCGACATCGCCGCAGACAAGGCGATCCATCGGGCGGCCCGACGCGAGATCGCCGAGCACATCGTCGATGGCGCGCAGCTGGTCATCGGTTTCGACATAGGGGAATTTATCGGCAAAGGCGGCGTAATTGTGCGGGTCGACCACCGCCGGCTCGGCTTCGCGCAGCAGGCGTTCGGCGGCGGTCTTGAGCAGTTCGCCGGCGATTTCGCGGATGCGGTCCTTCATGCGGCCGCGCCGCGCCGCCCAGGCCACCCCGCCTAATTTATCGAGGCCGACGCCTTCGGATTCGGAGCCGTAGCGCGACAGGACGTCGATGTTTTCGACGGGCACATAGAGCTTGCTGCCGCCGTCATAGCTCAGCGCGACGCAATCATGCGGGCGGCGGGCGATCTCGATGGCGACCAGGCCTTCGTAGCGGCCGATGCCGTGCTCGCGGTGGACGAGCAGGTCACCCGGCGTCAGCATCGACAGTTCGGCCATAAAGGCATCGGCCTTGCGCGCCGAGCGCTTGCGGCGGACGAGGCGGTCGCCGAGCATGTCCTGTTCGGTGAGCACCAGCAGCGAGGACTTCGGTTCGCTGCGGGTGAAGCCGTGTTCCAATGGCACGACGGTGAGGGCGATCTGGCCCTTGGCGGTGAGGCCGAGCGCTTCCTGCCAGCTATCGGCATCGGCGAGGCCGGCAACGCCTTCATCGCCGAGCAGGCCCTTCAGGCGTTCGCGGGCGCCGTTCGAATAGCTGGCGAGGATGACGCGGTCACCGGCGCTGCGCCG
This sequence comes from uncultured Alphaproteobacteria bacterium, assembly GCA_903939555.1. Classification (GTDB taxonomy): domain Bacteria; phylum Pseudomonadota; class Alphaproteobacteria; order Sphingomonadales; family Sphingomonadaceae; genus Sandarakinorhabdus. Next base: position 1,683 of record CAJAHV010000163.1, read on the forward strand.
GGCATCGACA
>CAJAHV010000164.1 GCA_903939555.1 uncultured Alphaproteobacteria bacterium
CCATCGCCCCGGCGCGGGTCATCACGAACTTGGCAATCTTGCCCATGATCCCAGCCTCGTCCTCGGGGCGCGGCGGGCCATTGGTTTCGGCGACCAGCACATCGCCATTGGGCAGGGTGTAGAGCCAGCGCGGATGCGCCAGCCCGTCGGCAAAGGCCGCCACCGCCAGCCCGGCGGCCGGCACCGGCTTTTCACCCGCCGCCCAGCCGACGACCTTGGCGAAATTGACGGTGGGCAGCGGCGATTTCTTCGGCGCCGGCAGGGTCGGGTTCGGCCCCTGCCCGGCGCTAACCGGCAGATCGGCCTTTTCGCCACAGGCGACCAGCAACAGCAGCGGCGTGAGCAACAATAATGGCGTGAGCGACAGCGGGCGCATGGCAGGAAACTCCGGTTCAGGCAGCAGCGACATGCGCAATGGTAGCACGAATGACGTCACCGCGTTGCAGTGGCACGAAATGCGTCGTGCCCGAAAGCCGTTGCGCCGAAACACAGCAGCGATGCGCGGCAAAGCTGGCGAATTCCGCGTCGCGCACGGTGGAGCCGATCTCGCCGGCCACCAGCGCAAACGGCCGGTCGAGCGCTGCCAGCGCGGCTTCGATGCGGTGCGAGACGCCGCGAAAGGTCGCCGCTTCCCACGCCGGAGTGCAGGTGAGCGTCACCCCGTCCGCCGCCGGGTGCAGGCCATCGGCAAGATAGGCCTCGAGATCGGCATCGTCCCAGCCGGTGAACACGCCGCGCCCGCGCCAGCGGTCGCGCGCGCTGGCGACATCGGGAAAATCGGCCCGCCGCCGCGCCGCGCCATCGGCCATCGGATTGGCAGTCTTGATGCCCATGGCCAGTGCTTCGCTGGCGAGTTCAAAGGGGATCATCGGCGGATCGATGAGCACCAGCCCGGCGACGCGCTGCGGCGCGGCCACGGCCGCCAGCAGCGATGCCGAGCCGCCCATCGAATGACCGGCAAGCAGCCAGCGTGCCTCGGGCGCCACAGCATCGATGACGGCAATCGTGTCGGCGGCAAAATCTTCCCATTCCACGCAATCGCTTGTCGGCGCGCGCGGATCGCTCGCGGCGGTGCGGCCATGGCCACGGGCATCGCTGGCAATGATGTGAAAACGGTCGGCCAGCGGCGCCAGCAGCCGCGCATAAAGCCGCGCGTGCATCCCGGTCGCATGGGCGAAGTGCAGCCACGGCGCGCCCGCCGGCGCCGTGTTCCACAACAGCGCGGCCCGCCGCCCGGCGCTGGTCTCGATCTCGATCTGCTGCATTGCGGCTCCTGTCCCGCATTTCCTATCCGCAGCCACGCCCCGCCGCCAGCTTGCCTTTGTCACAGCCCGGTGGTTAGTCGCTGGCATGATCCGTACCCTCGCGCTCGCCCTCGCCCTTTCCGCCACCACCGCGCTGGCGGCACCGCCCATCGCTGTTACGGCACCGCCGGCTGCCGTTACGGCACCGCCGAGCGAGCGTTTCTCCGTCATCTTCGGCGGCAAGAATGTCGGCCATCTCAACGTCGATAGCGCCGGCAACCGCTCGGTCATCGATTTCGATTACAAGAACAACGGCCGCGGCCCGACGATGCAGGAAACGCTGACCGTCGATGCCGCCGGGCTGCCGACAAGCTGGACCGTCGATGGCACGACCACCTTCGGCAGCAAGGTCAGCGAGCGTTTTACGCGCAGCGGCGCCAAGGCAAGCTGGACCGATTCGACCGGCAAGGGCGGCGCCAAAATCAGCCAGCCCAGCCTGTACATCGCCCAAAATGCCAGCGCCTGGGCCACCGGGCTGTATGCCCGCGCACTGATGCACGATGCCGATGCCAGCCTGCCGGCACTGCCCGGCGGCACCGTCAGCTTGAAAAAGGGCGAGACGCTGGCGGTCAACGGCGCCGGCGGGCCGATCGACATCACCCGCTATACTGTCTCGGGCCTTGATCTCGACCCCGAAGACGTATTGCTCGATGCGACGGGCGCCATGTTCGGTTATGTCACGCCCAATTTCGCCATCCTGCGCGCCGGCTATGAAGGCGAACAGACGCGGCTGCGCGAAATCGCCGCAAAATGGTCGACCGACCGCTTCACGCAAATCCAGGCACGCGCCGCCCACAAGCCCGGCGCACCGCTGCGCATCGCCAATGTCCGGCTGTTCGACCCGGTGACCAAGGCACTGACCGGCCTGCGCAGCGTTGTCGTCCACGGCACCGAAATCGCCGCCGTCGAGCCCAATGACAGCCCGGCCACCCCCGGCGAGGCCCACATCGATGGCGAAGGCGGCACGCTGGTGCCCGGCATGTACGAAATGCACGGCCATATCAGCCAGGACAGCGCACTGCTCAACCTTGCCGCCGGCATCACCACGGTCCGCGACATGGGCAATGACAATGAAGTCCTCGCCGGCATGATCGACCGGATCGAGCGCGGCACCATCGCCGGGCCACGCGTCATCCGCGGCGGCTTCATCGAAGGCAAATCACCGTTCAGCGCCAACAACGGCTTTGTCGTCGACAGCGAAGCCAAGGCGCTCGACGCGGTGCGCTGGTATGCATCGCGCGGCTATTGGGCGATCAAGATCTACAACAGCATGAACCCGGCCTATGTGCCGGCGATGGTCACCGAAGCGCACCGCCTCGGCCTCAAGGTCATGGGCCATGTCCCGGCCTTTTCGAGCGCCGATGCCATGCTCGACGCCGGCTATGACGAGATCACCCACATCAACCAGTTCATGCTCGGCTGGGTGCTCAAGCCCGGCGAGGACACGCGGCAATTGCTGCGGCTGACCGCGCTCAAGCGGCTGCCGGGGCTCGATCTGAATTCCGCGCCGGTGCAGCATACCATCGGCCTGATGGTCGACGGCAAGCGCGCCATCGACCCGACGCTCAACATCCATGAAATGCTCACCCAGAACCGCGACGGCACGATCTGGCCGGGCGCGACCGACATTTACGACCACATGCCGATCGGCTGGCAGCGCGGCGCCCGCCAGGCCATGATCGACACCTCGGCGTCCGGCGACGATGCCGCCTATCGCGGCGCCTTCGACCAGATCATCAAGACCGTCGCCCTGCTGCGGGAGCGCGGCGTCTTCATCGTCTTCGGCACCGATACCGGCGGTTCGTTCAGCTATCACCGCGAACTCGAACTCTATCAAAAGGCCGGCTTCACCCCCGCCGAGATCCTGGCGCGCGCCACGCTGGAAACCGCCGCCTATGTCGGCCAGGGCGCCAGGCTCGGCTCGATCGAAAAAGGCAAGCTGGCGGACTTTTTCCTGATCGCCGGTGACCCGGTCAAGGACCTGAAGGCGATCAAGGCAATCCGCATGGTCGTCAAGGACGGCGCGGTCTATTTCCCCAGCGAAATCTACCCCGATTTCGGCATCAAGCCGTTCGCGACGGCACCCAAGCTGGTGGCAGCCAAGCCGGAATAACAGGATCAGGCAGGGCCTCCGGCGGCTGGGGCCGCGGGTCCCAGACCCCGTTTCACTGGCTTGGCGCCGGGTAACACCCGTTGATATTGCCACCAAAAATCAAATGGGGTCTGGGGCCTCAGGCCCCAGCCGCCGGAGGCCCTGCCTGACACAGCATTAGGTCAAGCCGCCGCGTTCACCCGCCGCAGGATCGCATCGAGCCGTGCCAGCATCGCCGGATCGCGCGCTGCGGGCGCCGTGATCAGCGCGGTATCGAGCACCGTGTCGATCGGCGAGGCCGGGCGCTCGGACGGCAGCGACGTGACCAGCGCCACCACGGCGGCGCGGGCGATTGCGGCATTGGCGCCCATCACCTTGATGATCTCGGCGACATCGACATCGCTCGCCCCGGAGTCGGTCACTCGCCAGCAGTCATAGTCGGTGACCATGGCAAGCAGCGCGTAGGGCAGCTCGGCCTCACGCGCCAGCTTGGCTTCGGGGCTGGCGGTCATGCCGATAATGTCGCAACCCCAGGACTGGTACATGCGGCTTTCGGCGCGGGTCGAAAATTGCGGGCCTTCCATGGCGAGATAGGTGGCGCCGCCATGCACGGTGGCGCCCGCCGCGCGCGCCGCCGCGCTGGCCAGCAGCGTCAGCCGCGGACACACCGGATCGGCCATCGGCACATGGGCGACCATGCCGGTTTCGAAAAAGGTCGATGGCCGGCCCTTGGTGCGATCGAGAATCTGGTCGACGGCGACGAAATCGCCAGGGGCATAGTCCTGGCGCAGCGAGCCGACCGCCGACACCGCCAGCACATCGGTGCAGCCGAGCCGCTTGAGCACATCGATATTGGCGCGGGCGTTGAGCAGGTGCGGCGGGACATGATGGCCGCGGCCGTGGCGCGGC
>CAJAHV010000165.1 GCA_903939555.1 uncultured Alphaproteobacteria bacterium
AAGTCGGCGATGCCGCTACCGCCCGGCCGCTGCTTGATACGCTCGCCAAGGATGGCCCCAAGGGCTACCGCCCGCTGGCGCAGATGATGCAGGCTGCCGATGCGGTGGCTGCCGGCGATATCGCCAAGGCGACAAGGCTGCTCGATGCAGTCGCCGCCGACACAGCGCAACCGCAACCGTTGCGCGATGTCGCGACGATAAAGTCGGTGCGGCTCAAATTTGACACGGTGCCGGCGGCCACCGTGGTTTCCCGGCTGAAGCCCTTTGCCGTGCCGGGAAATCCGTGGTTCGGCATTGCCGCCGAAATGACGGCGCTCGCCCATGTGAAGGCGGGCAAGCCCGACATGGCGAAGCCGTTGCTCATCGCTGTGGTGCGCGATGCTAGCCAGCCGGGCAGTCTGCGCAACCGCGCCGCGCAACTGGCCTTGTCATTGGGCGTCGAAACGACAGCATTGCGGCCAGCGGAGGCAATTACTGCCGAACCGGCTGCCCCTGCTGCTGCCAAATAAGGGCCCTGCTGTGACCAAGCCACTTGTCGGATTTATTGTCTTGGCGGCGCTGGCGTTGGGGAGTTGCGGGATTCTAAAGCCCGGCAAGAAGCCTGGAACGCCGACGGTGGGCGAACGCATCCCGGTGCTCAATTATGAATCACGCGCCGTTGCCGAACCGGAGCTTCAAGATCTTGCCATCGTCCTGCCGATTGCTGAAACCAATGTCGAATGGACCCAGGCTGGCGGCTCGGCTTCCAAAAGCAATGGTCAGCTAACCCTGCCCGAAACCATCACGCGCGGCTGGAGCGCGTCGATCGGGCAGGGCAGCAGCGGCACCCGCCGGCTCAATGCCGGGCCGATCATCATGGCCGGCAAGCTGTACACCATGGATACCGCCGGGGAAGTCCGCGCCTTCGATGCGCGAACCGGGCAACAATTGTGGGCCGCGCGCATCACTGTGCCCAAGAAAAACAGCAATGCTGCCTTTGGCGGCGGGGTCGGCGCCGCCGATGGCCGCGTCTTCGCCACCACAGGCTATGGCATTGTCGCGGCATTCGATGCCACCACCGGCACCGAGATCTGGCGCCAGACGATGGCGACACCGCTGCGCGGTGCCCCCACCGTTGCCGGCAACCGCCTGTTCGTGCTCACGCAGGACAATCAACTCTTCGCCCTCAGCGCCGACAAGGGCGAGGCGCTGTGGAATGTATCGGGCACGGTCGAAGTCGCTGGCCTGCTCGGTGCCGCCAGCCCTGCCGTTGCACTGGACACCGTGGTCGTGGGTTTTTCCAGTGGCGAATTGAATGCCCTGCGCGCCGAAAACGGCCGCACCGTCTGGTCTGACGCGCTGGCCCGAACCGGCCGATCGACTGCCATGGCGGCATTGTCGGATATCGACGCTTCGCCGGTTGTCGATCGCGGCCGTGTCTATGCCATCGGCCATGGCGGCCGTATGGCAGCGCTCGAACTTGCGACGGGGCAACGCGTCTGGGAACGTAACTTTGCCGGGACCTCGACACCCTGGGTGGCGGGCGAATTTGTCTTTCTGGTCACCACCGAAGGCGAAGTTGTCTGCCTGACCCGCGGCGAGGGCAAGGTGCGCTGGGTCTATCAACTCCAGCATTACCGCAAGCCAAAGAAAAAGGCCGATCCGATCCAGTGGTCGGGTCCGGTACTGGCGTCGGACCAGTTGATTGTGGTCGGCTCCAACAAGGAAATGGTGACCATTTCGCCCTATACCGGCAAGCTGATCCGCACCACCAAGCTGGGTGCCGCAGCCTTCCTGCCGCCAATCGTGGCGGGCAACATGGCCTATGTGCTGACCGATGACGGCAAGGTAACCGCGTATCGTTGATGGCCGGATGCCGCCGGCTCTGCTAGGGGCGACGGCATGTCCAGTGAATCAATGCCCCGGGTTGCCATCGTCGGTCGCCCAAATGTCGGCAAATCGACGCTCTTCAACCGCCTCGTCGGCCGCAAGCTGGCGCTGGTCGACGACACGCCTGGCGTCACGCGTGATCGCCGCGAAGGGCTGGCACGGCTCTTCGATCTCAAATTCACCGTCGTCGATACCGCCGGCTTCGAAGATGCCGATGCCGCCTCGCTCGCCGGGCGCATGCGGCAACAGACCGATGCCGCAGTGGGTGATGCCGTTGTCGCGCTGCTGGTCTTCGATGCCCGCGCCGGGGTGACGCCGCTCGACAAGCATTTTGCCGACTGGCTGCGCCGCCGCGGCACGCCGCTGATCCTGGTCGCCAACAAGGCCGAGGGCAGGGCCGGCGAGCTCGGCGTCGCCGAAAGCTATGCGCTGGGCCTGGGCGATCCGGTGCAGATTTCCGCCGAACATGGCGAAGGCATGGCTGATCTCTATGAAGTGCTGATGCCCTTCGTCGATGCCGAACTACCGGAACCTGTCGATGTCGACGATTTGCCGGCCGAAATGCCGGATGTGCCCGAGGGGCCGATGAAGATGGCTATCGTCGGCCGCCCCAACGCCGGCAAATCGACGCTGATCAATACCCTGCTTGGCGAACAGCGCCTCGTCGTCGGGCCCGAAGCCGGCATCACCCGCGATTCGATCGCCATTCCCTGGGATTATCACGGCCTGCCGGTGCGGCTGGTCGACACTGCCGGCCTGCGCAAGCGCGCCAAGGTCAGCGACAAGCTCGAACGCATGTCGGCGGCCGATACCAAGCTCGCCGTGGATTTCGCCGAAGTCGTGGTTTTGCTGCTCGATGCGACGCTGGGGCTCGAGGCGCAGGACTTGCGAATCGCCGACATGGTGCTGTCGGAAGGCCGAGCCTTGGTCATCGCACTTAATAAGTGGGATGTCGCGCACGACCAGTCGTCGCTGTTCCAGGGTGTCCGAAAGGCGCTTGACGATGGCCTGTCGCAGATCCGCGGCGTGCCGCTGGTGGCGATTTCGGGGCAGACCGGCAAGGGGCTCGATCTGCTGATGAAGGCGACCACCGAAGCCCGCGAAAAATGGTCGCGGCGCGTACCCACCGCCGGGCTCAACCGCTGGTTCGAATCGGCGCTAGACCGCAACCCGCCGCCGGCGGCGGGCGGCACGCGCATCAAGCTGCGCTATGTCACCCAGGTGGCGGCGCGGCCGCCGACCTTCCTGATCTTCGGCAACCGCACCGAAGACCTGCCTGCCAGCTATGGCCGGTACCTCGTCAACAGCCTGCGCGACGATCTCGATTTCGAAGGCGTACCGATCCGTCTGAGCTTTCGCGGCAGCAAGAACCCGTTCAAGGCCCCCCCACGCGGCCGCAACGAAAAGCGCTGAACGGGGCAGCTGCCGGCGTTGGTGTTCGCTGCGACGAGAACCTTGCTCCTGCAGTGAACTTATTGAATTAATTGGCTTGGCCTTGAACCGGCGCCGGTGAATCGGCCATTCTTCATCGGGCAGTGATGGCGATCGGCCATCTTTTGCGCAGGCTTGCCGCTGCGCGTTAACTAACATTACTTTACACGAATCGGCTTGTTTTTAGCAATCTATTCACTATTCTGTCGTCTTTAATCCTGTGATTAATACGTAGTGGATGTGGGGTGGCATATGGGCATTGCTGGATATCATGGTGCAATGTCGATTTTTGGCGCTGCGCTCACCCGATCTCTGCGTCTTGGGGTTTCGGCGTCCGGCCTTGCGCTGGCCGGAGTGGCGATTTCGCCGGCTTCGGCGCAAGTCCGTGATCTTGACGGCGCCACCGTCACCAGCGTCGGTTTCGGTTCTTTCACCGTCTATACCAACGGTATTTTCCAGGCGAACGTCCCTGGCGCTGGCGAGACTTATGCGGGTGCCATGAATGACAGCGGCGGCATATTCGCACTGACCAAGGTGGGCGTTGGCACGCTGACCCTGACAGGGTCAGGCCTCAACACTTACAGCGGCCAGACAACGGTCAGCACCAGGGTTATTCGCGCCGGCGCGGCCAATGTGCTTTCGCCCAACTCGCGGTTGCGCATCAACAGCGGCAGTGTCGATCTCAATGGCTTCGACCAGCGCATTGCCGGGCTTGCCGGGGTCGGAGCCATCGACGCTGGCGCTGGCACCACGGTTCTGACCATCGAAAACAACGCTGAAACAAATTCGCATTCTGGTGTGATCAGCGGGGACCTCAAGATCATCAAAAATGGTGCGGGAGTGCAAAATCTGGCAGGCGCCAGCACCTTTACCGGTGGCGTCGAGGTGAACGGTGGCACCCTTGGTTATGGCAGTAACCTGGCCTTCGGAACCGGGACCGTGACCTTCAACTCGGCGGCCATGTTTTCGCCGATGAACAATGAGCGCATTATCGCCAACAATATCTCACTCGGGGCTGTGATCACCTATAACGGCGTCGCTTCCACGCTTGCCGGTGTCATTTCCGGCACCGGCAGCATTACCAAGCTGGGAAACAACATTCTCACCTTGACCAACGCTGGTAATAATTTTTCGGGTGGCCTCCTGTTTGCGGCGGGTCAGATCAATTTCTCCGATGGTGCGCTGGGCACCGGCGTGATCACCACCACGGCACGGCAGGTGACCCTGGGGACGCTGGATACGTCGGCTGAAATTGACAACGGCATCGTGCTTGGAGGCCAAGTGAATTTCGAACTGCCCGACGCCCCGGGGAGCCTTGGGCTTCTCGGCGCTATCTCTGGTGTCGGCAGCCTGTTCCTCAAGACAGGATCGGGCATGCTCGCTCTTTCAGGGGCCAACAGCTATACGGGCGGCACGCTCCTTGGTGTCGGCACGTTGGGGTTGCTGAATTCGGCGGCGGCCGGCACGGGCGGCATTTCTTTCGCGGGCACCACGCGTGGCCTGGTGGCGCTCGTCGATAATCTTGATGTTGCGAACAACCTCTTCACGCAAATCAATGCCGGTATCGATACACGCGGCTTCGACATGACACTTTCGGGTGTCATCAGTGATACGAACCCGGTCAATGTCGGCGGCCTGAACAAACTGGGCGTGGGAACGCTGACGCTGACAGGCGCCAATACCTACACCGCCGCGACAACGGTTTCGGCCGGCCGAATCGATGTGAATGGCAGCATCGTCAGCGCCACTACGGTCAACAATGGCGCCACGCTCGGCGGTGCCGGCACGATCGCAGGCCCGGTCACCATCCTTGATGGCGGCATCCTGTCACCGGGCAAGCTGGTTGGCACGCTAAAGGTCGGGGCGCTGACGCTCAGCAGCGCGTCGATCCTGGACTGGGAATTCGGTTCGCCGAACACCATCGGTGGCCCGTCGAACGACCTTGTCATCGTCAATGGCAATCTGGTTCTCGACGGCATACTCAATGTCACGCAAAGCGCGGGTGGCGATTTTAACGCCGGCATATACGAGATATTTCAGTATGATGGCGCGTTGACCGATAATATTCTCACCGTTGGTTCGCCGCTGCCCAATGGCCATACCGGCTTTGTTCAGGCTGGTCTGGTACAGGGTCAGGTCAACCTCATCGTCATCAATTCGCCAACTCTGCTGCTGTTTTGGGATGGTGCCGATGGCATCGGCAACGGAGTCAGCAGTGGCGGTTCCGGTACCTGGGGCCCACTGACCAGCAATTGGACCGGCGCTGCCCCGAGCATGCTCAACACCAACTGGCAGAGCACCATCGGTATCTTCCAGGGTGCAGCGGGCACTGTGACCATTGACGGACCGCAGGCTTTCGAGATGCTGCAGTTCGCCATCGATGGCTATACGCTCGCGCCCGGTGCTGCCGGCTCGCTGACCACGGCCGGCGCGGGCGTCTTGTTCGCCGCAACCGGCGCCAATGTGACGATCGCCGCGCCGATTACCGGCGCTGGCTCGATCATCAAGCAGGGCGGCGGCTCGGTCACGCTCACCGCCAGCAACAGCTATGCCGGTGGCACCGACCTGCAACTCGGCACGATCATTGCCGGCAGTGACAACGCCTTGGGCGCCGGTGCACTGGTGATGACGGGCGGCACGACGCTGGCGGCAGGCGCCAGCAACCTGACGCTTGCCAACGCCATCACGACGGCGGG
>CAJAHV010000166.1 GCA_903939555.1 uncultured Alphaproteobacteria bacterium
GGGATGACAGGAAGCAGGAGCAAGCAAGGGGCTTCGGCAAAGCCCAAGCTGGCGTCAGACGGGTTCGGGCGGCTTTGGGCCACCCGCCCCGCTGGCCGGTCTTGCGCAGTCGCGCGCTGCTACGCTGCGCGTCGCTGCGCTGCGACCCAATCATCCACCTTCTTCTCCAGCACCGCCATCGGCAGCGCCCCGGTCATCAACACTTGGGCATGAAAGCCCTTGATGTCGAACTTCGCCCCCAAGGCCTTTTCCGCCTTCGCCCGCAGCCGCGAGATCGTCAGCTGGCCAACCTTGTAGGCCAGTGCCTGCGACGGGATGGCGATGTAGCGTTCGACTTCGGCGGTCGCGTCGGTCTTGCCCATGGCGCTGTGGTCGAGCATGTACTGGATCGACTGGTCGCGGGTCCAACCCTTTGAATGCAGGCCAGTATCGACGACGAGCCGCATGGCGCGCAGCATTTCGTCATCATAGCGGCCCTGCAATTGGTACGGGTCCTTGAACATGCCGAGCTCGGGGCCGAGCGATTCGGCATAGAGCGCCCAGCCTTCGACGAACGCCGTGTTGCCGCCGAAACGCTGGAACGGTGGCAGCGCCGTGTTTTCCTGCGCCAGGCTGATCTGGAAGTGATGCCCGGGCACGCCTTCGTGGAGGTACAGCGTCTCGATCCCCGGCGTGGTGCGCGACGGCAGGTCATAGGTGTTGAAGTAGAACACCCCCGGCCGCGAACCATCGGGCGTACCGCCCTGATAGCTGCCGCCGGCATCGGTCTTTTCCTTGAAGGCCGGCACCGGGCGGATTTCCAGCGCCGATTTGGGCAGCGTGCCGAACAGCGCCGGCACCGCCGCATCGACGCGCTTGCCGACAGCGTAATAGCGGTCGGTCAGGTCCTGCTTTGACTTGGGCTTGAACTGGTCATCGCTGCGGATGAAATCGAAGAACGCCTTCAGGTCGCCCTTGAAGCCGACCTGGTCCTTCACCGTTTCCATGCCCTTGGTGATGCGCGCCACTTCGGAAAGGCCGATGTTGTGGATTTCATCGGGGGTCATGTCGGTCGTCGTCGTGGCGGCGATGAGATATTTGTAGAGGTTGGCGCCGCCCGGCATTTCCGACAGGCCGACCGAGGGCCGTGCCACCGGCAGATAGTCGTTCTTCAGGAAATCGCGCAGTCGGGTGAAGGCCGGGTTGACCTTGCCGGCGATGGCGGCCGGATAGGCCGTTTTCAGTCGCGCCTGTTCGGTGGCGGGGATGCTGTCGGGGAACTTGCTCAGCGGCTTCATCATGACGGCGCCGTCGACGCCCGGCGCCAGCAGGCCATCGAGTTGGTCGATGACATTCTGGACGACCAGTTTCGGCTGGACGACGCCCGATGCCATGCCCTGACGAAAGCGGACGATGGCCATGTCGATGGCGGTGGTGAAGCCGTCGATGCGCGACAGGCCGTCGTCATAGTCCTTGACGGTCTTGTAGGGCGCCGCGCCCTCGCCAGACGACAGTTCGGGAAAGAAGGTGTGGAAACCGTAGAAATGGTCGATCGGGCGGACGATGGTGGCGGCGATGATGGCGGGGTCGAAACCCTTCAGATCGGTCGAGCGCTGCCATTTGAAGACGTCGTAGCTCACCTTGTCATTGGCATCGAGTGCGCCCCGGTCGATCGCCGCCAGCGCCGCGAGGTCATCCGCAGCGGCCTTTTTCTCGCCCGCCAGATAGGCGTCCGACAGGCCGTCGCCGAATTCGCCGGCATGGCTCAAATCGCCGCGGAACAGCCGGCCGATTGGGTTGCGGTTAAGGCTGGCTTCGTCGCTGGCGTTGAACAGCGCGCGCAGCCGGGTTGCCGGAGTTTCGACAACAGCGATGGCGGCGACGGCAGGGGCAGTCTGCGCCAGCACCGGCAGGGCGGCGAGCATTGCCGACAGGCTGGCGGCAAGTAACAAGGGCAGGCGCGAACGCATTCAGGATACTCCAAAGTCTGATTGTGTGTTGTGGATACAGGACAGTGATGCACCGGCGCAATGGCCAAATTCGTTGGCGGCCGGCAGGCCCGCACAACCCGGCTTGCATCGCGCCGCGCTTGCCGCCACCGTGGCCGTAATGATGCACAGGGTTGCTTTGGGAGAGTGCGCCGCGTGAAACTCAATCGTCGGACGCTGGCGGCTTTTGCCGCGCCGTGCCTGCCATTGACCGGGGTCGGCCTGCCGATCGTCGTCTATCTGCCGCCCTATTATGCCGGTACGCTGGGGCTCGATCTTGCGATGACCGGGCTATTGTTTTCGTTGGTGCGCTGGCTCGATCTGCCGCTCGATCTGGCCTTTGGCCATGGTATCGATCGCACCGACACGCGCATCGGCCGCTTTCGGCCCTGGATGTTGGGCGGCGGGCTGGTGATGGTGCTGGGGTTGGCGCTGGTGTTCTTTGCGCCGCCGGGCCTGTCACCGCTGCGTGCGCTGGCCGGGCTGTTGCTGATGTATGGCGGTTTTTCAGCGGCGCAGGTGGCGCACACCAGCTGGGGCCAGGCGCTGAGCCAGGATTATCACGAACGCAGCCGCATTTTCGGCTGGTGGCAGGCAGGCAACATGATCGGTCTGCTCGGCCTGTTGGCGGTGCCGCCGCTGGCATCATGGCTGGCGCCGCGCTTCGGCTGGACCGACGGCCCGGCGCTGGGGGTGCACGGCATGGGTTGGGTGCTGATCGCGCTGCTGCCGATGGCGCTGCTGCTGGTTGTGCTGCTGGTGCCCGAACGCGCGCCGCGTCATCAGTCTCCGCATGGCTGGGGCGATATCTGGAGTGCGCTGCGGCTGCCGCTGTTGCGCCGGGTGCTGTTGATCGATCTGTTCGCCAGCCTGGCGCCGGGCTTTGGCGGCGCGCTGCTGATCTTCTTTTTTGAAAGCGCGCGCGGCTTTTCGGTGGAAAGCGCCCGGGTGCTGCTGCTGTTCTATTTCGCCGCCGGGTTGATCGGCGCGCCGCTATGGGGCTGGTTGGCGCGGCGCACGTCGAAGCATCAGGCGGTGATGTGGTCGATCGGCAGCTACGCGGTGCTGCATGCAACGCTGGTGCTGCTGCCGTCGAACAATTTCTGGCTCGGTGCCTTCGGCATGCTGCTCGCCGGCATCCCGGCGGTGGCGCCGCCGTTTCTGGTTCGGGCCATGCTCGCCGATGTCGCCGACGCCGAAACGCTCGCTACCGGCAAGAGCAACGCCGGGCTTTATTATGCCGTTCTCGTGGGGGTGCAAAAGCTGGGCTATGCGATTCCGGTAGGCGTGTCTTATCTGGTGTTGGCGCTGGTCGGCTTCGATGCCAAGGCTGGTGTCGGCAACAGCGATACGGCTGTCACCGGATTGATTATGCTGTTTCTGGTGCCGCCGGTGCTGTCGGCGCTGGTAGCCGCCTGGCTGGCGCGCGGCTGGACGATCACCGCCGAAGCCCAGGCCGCCACGGCGCAGGCGCTGGCCGAACGATGATGGCGCCAGCATCATCCACGCTGATCCTGAATTTCGCGTCATCCGCGGCCGGGGCCAATTGACGGCGGCCTCGGTTGTTGGCCATGACATGTCGGTGCCGCCAAGCTGGGTGGCCCGGGAGAAATACGATGAAGCTGTTTGATTCGGTCGGCCCCAACCCACGCGTCGTCCGCATCGCGATGGCCGAACAGGGGGTCAGCCCCGAAGTTGTCACGGTCGACATTATCAAGGGCGAAAATCGCCAGCCGGCCTATCTCGCCTTGGTTCCGTCGGGCGGCACCCCGGCGCTGCAACTCGATGACGGCACTGTACTCAGCGAGATCACCGCTATCGTCGAATATCTCGATGAACAGCCCGGCGTGACCCGCATGGTCGGCAACACGCCCGAGGAACGCGCCGAAACCCGCATGTGGGCGCGGCGTATCGATCTTTACATTCTTGAACCCATGGCCAACGCCTTTCGGGCCAGCGAGGGCCGGCCGATGTTCGCCAGCCGTATGACGTTGGTCAGCCCGGAAGCGGCCGTGGAATTGAAGGCGATTGCCCAGGAAAAACTGTTGTGGCTGGATACCCAACTGCAGGGCCGCAGCTTTGTGTGCGGCGATCGCTATTCGATGGCCGATATCCTGCTGCTCGCCTTCGTCGAATTCGGCGCCAGTGTCGGCCAGCCGATGCCGGCTGCTGCTACCTGGCTGCCCGAATGGCACAAACGCGCGGCAGCCCGTCCTAGCGCCGCAGCGTGAAACGTGCCGCGCTTGCCCGTCGCGGCAGGCGGATGTTGTTTACAACTCGATCAGGTGGTCGGGGAGTTCGTTGATATCGTCTGTCACCGGCGGGAAGTGCGCCGCCAAGACTTGGCCGGCAAGGCCGATGGCTGCGACCATGCCATCGGCCGGGCGGCCAGCCTTGATGCCGTCGGTCAAGGCGGTAATCGTCGCGCCCCAATGGTTGGGGTCGACCTTGGCATAGACAGCCGTGTCGGCGATGATTTCGGCGATATGTTCGGGTTCATCGACATAGATGAGCACGCCGGTGCGCCCCGCCGTCACATCGAGTCCGCGTGCTTTGAACTGGGTCAGCGCGGCGCGGTGCACCCGGTCGCGGCGTAGGCCCTTCGGCGTCAGCCGTCGTCCCAGACCGGTGAAATGTACAAGCGCCAGCACCGCGACGAAAATCAGCGTTTCAACCAGCGTGAAGGCTTCGAAGCCGCGTAGCGCACGGGTTGCCGGGTCGATCGCGTCCCAATCGGGGAACAGGTCGCCGGGTGACCAGCCGCCAAACACCGCGAGCAGTGGCAGCGCAAAGCCGCACAGCGCCGCCAACGACAACGCAGTCGCCGAATAGCGCTGCGGCTCGGTCGCGACGATGACAACGATTTCGCCGGCAGTCCGCGCTTCGGCGCCGGCGATGGCGCTGCCGATGCGATCGCGGTCATTATCGCTGAACAACATTACCAGTCCCCCGAGGAGCCGCCGCCGCCGAAGCTGCCGCCACCACCGCCGCCCCAGCCGCCACCGCCACCGCCAAATCCGCCACCGCCGCCGCCCCAGCCGCCCAGGCCGGGGCCCCAGATGATCGCCGGCCCCATGTGGCGGCCACGCTTCTGGCGCGCTGCCGATACCAGCACGAAGACGATGATGATGACGATCCAGAGAAAGGCCGACAGCCCGGCACCGGCCTTGCTGCCCTGGCTCGAAGCCGCTGCTGCCTGTGCTGCCGCGGCGCGCTGTTCGGGTGGCAGTTCGAGCAGTTTGATAAGCGCGTCGCTGCCCGCGACGACACCGCCTGCCATATCACCGGCCTTGAAGCTGGGGATGATGTTGCGGCGGACGATCTGCGAGGTCAGCGCGTCGGTCAGCACGCCCTCGAGGCCATAGCCGACTTCGATCCGCACCTTGCGGTTATTCGGGGCGACGAGCAGGATGGCGCCATTGTTCTGGCCCTTCTGCCCGATGCCCCAGGCGCGGCCGAGCTGATAGCCATATTCGTCGATTTCATAGCCCTGCAGATCAGGGATGGTGGCAACGACAAGCTGGATTGTCGTGGTGTTTTCGAGCGCCGCGAGGCGCAGCTCAAGGGCCGCGACGGTTTCGGCGGGCAAGATGCCGGCAGCATCTGTAACCCGGCCAGTCAGCGGCGGGAAGGTCGGCGCTGCCAGCGCCGGCATCGCCAGCAGCAAAAGTGCCAGCCCAGCGATGGCAAACCTTGCAAGCCAACCCGGCGTAGCAGCGCGATGGCGAAGACGCCCGGCAATCATCACGGACCGGTTCCTTGCGCGAAAATTGGTTCCCCGGCGGCGATTGCCGCCGGGGCAGCAGGTCAGAAACCAACCTTAGGTGCGGTTTCAGCGTTGGCCGTCGTTGCCTTGAATGGCGCGACCGGCTGGCTGCCATAGATCACCTTGGCGGCGATCAGCGACGGGAAGGTGCGGATTTCGGTGTTATAGGCCTGCACCGCTTCGTTGTAATCGCGGCGCGCCACGGTGATGCGGTTTTCGGTGCCTTCCAGCTGCGACTGGAACTGGAGGAAATTCTCGTTGGTCTTCAACTCGGGATAGGCTTCCTGCAACTGGCGCAGCGGTATCAGCGTGGCGGTCAGCCGGGCCTGGGCGGCGCCATAGGCTTCCACCGCCGCGGGATCGCGCAGCTGTTCGGTGGTCAGCGAGATCTTGCTGGCGGCGGCGCGCGCCTCGGTGACGGCAACCAGCGTGCCCTGTTCCTGCGCGGCGGCGCCCTTCACGCTGGCGACCAGGTTGGGGATCAGGTCGGCTCGGCGCTGATACTGGTTTTCGACATCGCCCCACTTCGCCTTGACGGCTTCTTCCTTGGTCGGGATCGTGTTGACCCCGCAGGCTGACAGGCCGAGCGCCAGGCTGGTGATCAGGAAAGCGCGGGCAGCATTGTTATTCATGGTCAGGGTCTCCTCGGGCAGACAGCGACATATGCCACGATCCGGATGCTCGCGTCTGCGGGCTTTTCAAATCTGGTCTGAAGCTTAAATAGTGTAGATAAAGTGATTACAAAAGAGGGTTTGGATATGTTTCGGGAATTCAAAGCATTTGTCATGCGGGGCAATGTGCTTGATCTCGCGGTGGCGGTGATCATCGGTGGCGCCTTTGGCGCTATCGTCACGTCGCTGACCGATGACCTGATCATGCCAATCATCGGGCTGCTCACCGGCGGCATGGATTTTTCGTCCGAGTTCATCCTGCTTGGCGACGTGCCGGCGGGCTACACAGGTGCATTGACCGATTATGCCGCGCTGAAAAAGGCTGGCGCGGCAATCTTTGGATATGGCAAGTTCTTGACCATATTTGTCAATTTCCTGATCATCGCTTTTGTCATCTTCCAACTGGTGCGCATCGCCAACAAGCTGGCCAAGCTAGCGCCCGCCGCAGCGCCGGCTCCGACAGCGTCGGAAGCGCTGCTTGCTGAAATCCGCGATACGCTGAAGGCGGCGAACAAGGGCTGACGCTGGTGCGCATGGTCGTTGTGGTCGCCGCTGGGCTGGTGCTGGCCAGCTGTGCAAGGGAGCTGGCGCTGGTGAAGGGTGAAATGCCGGTAATCGCCGGGTCGCTGGAAGGGGGGCCATGGCAGGTCGCGGATCTCAACGGCGGCGGCGTCATTGAAAATGCCCGGCTTGAAATGACTTTCGAGCCTGGTGATCAGGGCACCAGCCGTGTGTCGGGCATATCGGGCTGCAACCGGTTCACCGGGCGCTGGCAGCAGAATGGCGCAACCGTCGCGCTCGGGCCGCTTGCCGGCACGCGCATGGCCTGTGCCCCGGCGCTGATGGAGCTGGAGGGCAAGTTTCTCGCCACCTTGGGCGCGGTGACGATGGTCAGCTTCGATGCGACCGGTGCGGCTTTTCTGAAGGCACCCGATGGCCGGACCATCACGCTGCGCAAGGCCGGCTGATTCAGCCGGCAATCGCTTCATTGGGGTATGTGCCCCAGATCTGGTTGCGCAGGATATAGCCCGAACGACCGCCATTCGACACGCGGCACCAGACATTTTCGCACAGGGTGATGGTCACCACCGTGCCGGGTTCGA
>CAJAHV010000167.1 GCA_903939555.1 uncultured Alphaproteobacteria bacterium
ACAGGCGGCGCACGGCGTGGCGGATCTCGGGAAAACTGTCTGCGGCCATGATCGCGTGTAACCGACCCGCCCGGCCTCTCCAAGCGCGAAGCACCAAAACGCGGCGCGATCCAGATCAGGCCTGGGTGATCAACGCCAACTCCGCTAGGGTCAGATCCCCGCGCAGCGCCTCCAGAGCCACCCTGGCCTTGAGCTCGCCAGAACAGCGCTTCCTCGTCGTCTTCATTCCCGTCCTTTCCTCAGATCGGGATTAGCTTAACACCCTGTCCGAAAATCCGGGACCACCTCAGCGACCGCTTTCCTTGCCATTTTGCCTTGCTGAGCCATGACAGGCCAGGGATTTAACAGGCCCTGAGCCTAAATCAATTTCAGGATCAGTTTGCCGCTAGTGCCGCCAACAAAAAGGTTGAGGAAAGTCTGGAAGGCATTGTCCAGCCCGTGCTCGATCTGCTCGGCGCAAATTATCGCGCCGCTGTTGGCGAGATCGATCAGTTGCCCGGTGGCGGGGGCGATCTCCTCGGGGAAATCGAGCAGGGTAAATCCGCGCATCGTCGCAGACCGGAAGACTAGCTCCTTGAGATTGCGCGCGCCGATCGGCGGGGAATTATACTCTGATATCAGCCCGCACAGCGCGATGCGGGCATGTTTTTTCAGGTGCAGCAATGCGGCGTCGAGGCCGGGGCCGCCGACATTTTCAAACACCATGTCGAGGCCTTCCGGCGCTGCGGCGACGAGTTCGGCAAGCAGCGTGTCCGCATCCTTGCCGCGGTGGTCGATGGCATGGTCGAAGCCCAGTTCCGCCGTCAAGCGCCGGCATTTATCGGCGCCGCCGGCGATGCCGATGACGCGCGCCCCCGCAAGCCTTGCCAGCTGCCCGGCGACCGCACCCACGGCACCGGCTGCGGAACTGACCAGCAATGTCTCGCCGGCGACCGGCCGAAGTATGCGGTTGATGCCGACATGGGCGGTCAGGCCGGCACCGCCCGCAACCGAGATGTAATGGCTCATCGATGTGACGCGGCCCGGATCGACCGGCCGGTTGCTGTCGCCAGTCCTGCCGACCGAATAATCCTGGATGGCGTTAATGCCCTTGACCCAGTCGCCGAGCTTGATGCCAGGCGCCTTGCTGGCCACCACCCGGCCGATGGTACCCGCGCGCATGGCGTCGCCGATTGCGACGGGTGGCAGGTAGCTGGGGCGGTCGTCGAGCCAGCCGCGCATCGCCGGGTCAATCGACGCGTAATGGTTGCGGATCAGGAATTCGCCTTTGCCGATCTCGGGAATTCTGTGACTTCGTATGGCAAAATCGCTTTCGCTGGGGATGCCGCGCGGGCGCGATACCAGGACAAAGCTGCGGTTGCCCTGCATCACTGTGCCGCCGGGCGCTCCATGGCGGCAAGCACTTCGCGGTAGCGCTTCATTCCCGTCGCCAGCAGTACGATCATGACCGGCAGCACCATGGCCCCGGTGATCGCGATGGCATAGCGCAGCGCGCCTTCATCGTGGAAACCGAAATCGGTGATGGCCGCGATGATGCTGGAGCCAAGGCCCAACCCGATCAGATTGACGGCAAGCAAGGTCAGCGCCGTCACCTGCCCGCGCAACCGATTGGGCGTCACGTCCTGAATGGCGGTCAACACGACGCCTTGCGACGCCTGTCCCACCAGCGTGCCGATCGCCATGCAGCCCAGCGCCAGCGTGGCCGTCGGCATCAACGGCCCGATCACCAGCGGCACCGCCTTCAAAAATGTCGCATAAAGCATGACGCGCAAATTGGCGTCGGTGCGACCGCGCCGGATCAACACGCCCGACAGCCAGCCCCCGGCAATCGTGCCGACAGTGCCGCAAACCAGCATCAGCGTGCCGAAATACAGGCCGACTTCGCCCGGCGTCATGCCGTAGGTGCGGATCAGGAAGGTAGGATACCAAAGGCTCGTCCCGATCGCGAGCAGGCCCGACAGCGCCGTGGCACCCATCAACATGCCATAAAGCTGCCAGCGCTGGCGCAAATAGGCGATCACGTCCCGCAGCGGGATCGCGCCACCCATGGCAAGCCCACCGGTTTCGGCCCGGCTCGGTTCCCGGATGGTGGCAACGAGCATAGCCACGACAATGCCCGGCAGGCCGACCGCGACGAAAACCAGCTGCCACGGCGCCAATCCGGCAAGGAATGGCACAGCCGGCGGCAGCGCCGTAAAGCGTTCGAGCAGGATGCCGCCGATGATCAGTGCCAGACCACCGCCGATGGGGTAGCCGATGGCGTAAAAGCTGATCGCCAGCGCGCGCCGCTGTTTTTCGAAATAATCGCTGATCAGCGAATAGGCGGACGGACTGAGAGACGCCTCCCCGACGCCGACACCGACCCGTGCCGCGAACAGGGCGCCAAAGCTGTTGGCAAACCCGCACAGCATCGTCATGAACGACCAGATCAGCACCCCGACAACGACCAGCGGTGTCCGGCGCCGGCTGCCATCGACCATCCGGCCGATCGGCAGCGCCGCCAGCGAATACAAAAGCGAGAACGCAAAACCCTGCAACAGGCTGATCTGGAAATCGCTCAGCCCCATGCTCGCCTTGATCGGCGTTACCAGCAGGGTCAGGACGCGCGCATCGATCGCGCTGAAGGCATAGCCCAGCGACAGGACGCCCACGACATACCAGCGATAGGCGCCAACGTGTGCGGCTGCGGCGGGCGCCGCCGTGACGGCGTGAGCAACTGCAACGGGCACCGCCGTGTCGGCGCGTGTCACCACGCGGAACGCGGATCGGCGCGCGCCAGTATCTCTTCGGTCCGGGTTCTCAGCAACTGGTCGCCGTTTTCGCTTTCGGGGATCAGCCAGAAACGCCCCGCCCGAACACCGGCGACGGCAAATTCGGCGACTTCCTCCGGCTCGGTCAAAGCCATCTTGAGGCCCGTGGTGCGCATGAGATCCTGCATCGTGCGATAGGCGACCGTGCCCGGCGTGGCACCGGCATAATCCGCCGGCCGCACCAGGTTCGATGCCATGATGCCGGTGTTGACCGTGTTCGGGCCGGGGAACAGCACCGCGGCGCGCAGCTTGCCGCCTTCGCGCAGCAATTGCTGGTAGAGCACTTCCGAAATGCTCGTCACCGCAGCCTTGGTCGATGCATAGATCGGTGTGTTGGGCATCGATCGCAGCCCGCCGTTTCCGGACGAGGTATTGATGACAACGCCTTCCTCGCCAAGCGCCAGCATCCGCGGCACGAACGACCGGATGCCGTGAACGACACCGAGCACGTTGACATCGAAGCCCCAGCGCCAGTCGTTCATCGGCAGCGTCCAGATCGCCCGCTGCGCCTCGCCGAGCCCGACGCCGGCATTGTTGAACAACAGGTGCACCGCGCCGAAGCGATCGAAGATGCTGTCAGCAAGCGCCGCCACCGAGGCCTCCTTGGTGACATCGACCGCCAGACCGGCTTCGGCACCGATTTCGGCGACCGTCACATCGAGCCGGCCTTGATCGATGTCGGCGAGCACGACGCGGGCCCCTTCGCGCACCAACCTGTCACCGAGCGCCCGGCCGACGCCGCTGGCGCCGCCGGTGATCACGGCGACCTTGCCGTTGAAATCCAGCATCAGGCCGCGAGCTCGCCGTGTGCGCCCAGCACGATTCCGGCGTTGGTCGGATCATCGAACCGCCCGACCCACTGATCGGCGATCCATTCCCCCGGAACGGTGCGCAGGATACGCCCGCTGGTGATCGTCGCCCCTTCGACATATTCCATCGACACCAGCTTGCGCACCGGGATGTCGACGACCGGGTCATAAGGCGATTCCGCCAGGATGATCCGGCCGGTCATGTCATTGCGGCTGGTGTAGTTGCGCTGCCAATCGAGCCGGGTCAGGAACACATCGCCGTCGAACGTGGTCGGATCGTTGATCCCGATCAGTCCCTTGTAGCAAAAAAGATGTTCCTCGAACTGCCGCGGCTTGTCGTTTTCCGCGCCGATCTCGCCTTCGATGGTGAAATAGGTGATGCCATGACGGGCGCAGGTCCCGCGCACATGGTTGCCCTGTTTTTCAAAGCTGGTGACGGCGATCTTCTTGGGCTCGCCAAAACGCTCGCGGCCGCCGGTGACGACGGTTTCGCCCTCCATTGCCATATGGAAGCAATAGGCGCCGGGCTGGCCCTCGAAACTGCACATGACGCTCATCGTCAAAGCACCGATCTCGACGGTGCGTTCGGGCGAATAATGCATCGCGACATGCGCGAGCTGGATCTTGATCTCGGGCCGGTCGATCGGATCGAGCGGGCGCGGCAGCATTGCTGCATAGACCTGCGGATCGGTTTCATAAGTCGCACGGATCGTGCGGACGGTATTGTGCAGCCCGCCTGCCGGGCGGCCGGAATCAGAAGCCTTCAGATAGCGTAGCCGATTCATCATCATCTCCCCTTTTGGTCGGTAGCCGGCCATATTGTCCGGTTGTCCGCCGGTGATCGTGGCGCGCCGTTATTCGGCGGCGATACTGGTCTTGCCGCTGTCATGGTCGGCGTAGAATTGTTCGAAATAGCGCCTGAAGCGCAGGATCGGGCCATCCCCGTCACAGAGCAGCGGACGCGTGCGATGGATCTTGCGGTCCCAGATCGGGATGTCACCTTCCACCCCGGACTGGCCGGTTGTCGATGCGATCGCCGCTTTTATGGCCGTGTCCTCGAAGGAACCGGGTGGTACCACCGGATGCGTAAAGCAAAAGCGCAATTCGCATTCATCGGCTTCGACAGGCGTCACCAGCACCTGCAACGCCAGCGTGACAATACCCGTCAAATGCGTGGTCTTCTGGCCGGCGCCATTCTGAACCGTGTGCACGCTTGACTGCACCACCTTCGTCTGACCGTTGGGCAGCGTCATCGTCCGTTCCCCAACGGCGGCGGAGCGCCGGATATGGCCTTCATAGGTCGTCACGCCCTCGGGGACGGAGTTCATCCGGTGCACATATTCGAAATGCGCGACATCGACGCCATTCTCGGCGATCTCCTGCGGGTTACTGCGGAAGCGCCATTCAAGGCGGGTCGGCGCGGCCCAGCCCGGCTGGGTGAATTCGGCCACCTCGAGCACATCGTGCAGCGGCGCCAAGCCTTGTGGATGATACCAACCCCAGACGACGCCATTGGCTTCCCGCACCGGATACGGCCCGGCCACCGGCTCGCGCTTGCAAATCGGCGGCATCACCCTGGCATACGGAATATCGACGCAATAGCCGGCAGGATTGAACGCCCAGGCATGGAAGCCACAGCGCAGCGTATCGCCATCGACCCGGCCGCCTTCGCCCAGATGCGCACCCAGATGCGGGCAATAGGCGTCAAGCAAGCCGGCGACGCCGCTTTCGTTGCGGAACAGGACAAGCTCGCGTCCGAAATAATGCAGCGATTTCACATCACCAATGGCCAGTTCGTCGGCATAGGCGACAAAGAACCAGCCGAACGGGATCGTCATCGGAAATCGGTCTGCCCTGGGCATCTTGCGTCTCTCCGCCGTCGCTGCGACCCATCGCCGTGCAAACGGAAACTAACACAATGGCCCGGCTGCAAAAGATCGTTGGCAGCAACGCACTGTTCGCACAGGCGCTGCAATCAGTCTTTTTGCGGGTCTGCGCCAGGCTCCAGCCTTGCCGCCATCCAAGGCCGCAGCTTGATGATGGTGTAGCGGCTGGTCAGGTAATCGATGAACGCGCGCGTTGCCGATGGCGTGATGCCGGCCGGGAACACGGCCCGCACTTCCTTGTCGTGCAACGTCCATTCGTCGTGCGGGGTGAGCAGATGGCCGTCGATAAGATCCTGGCGGACCAGACTGATCGGCAGGTGCGCGAGGCCAAGCCCGCGCCGCGCCGCCCACCGCAGGGCAACACCGCTGTTGCTGCGCCAATGGCCGGGCACGCGCACCGACCGGCCATCGTTGAAGTGGAACATGCCGCCGGAATCGGACAGACAAGCATGCCGGCCCAGATCGTCGGGCGATGCCGGCCAGCCATGTTTTTCGATATAGTCCGGCGACGCGCACAGGCAGTAGGTAAGATAACCGAACAACCGCGCCACCATCGAGGAATCGTCAAGCGCGCCATAGCGGATGGCGACATCAAAGCTTTGGCCGGCCAGATCGGCCTCCTGCAGATAGGCAATCACCTGAATTTCGATGTTCGGATGGTTGGCGCTGAAATCGGCGAGCAATGCCGACATGAAGTCCGAACCGAAAGTGTCGCTAAGCAGGATGCGCAGCCGCCCGACCGGCTGCGACTGGAACTGCGCCATGCTGCGTTCCAGATCGGCCAGTTCGTCGTGCATCGCCAGGCACCGGCGGTAGAATTGTTCGCCAGCAGCGGTCAGCGCCATGCGCCGGGTGGTCCGGATGACCAGTTGCACGCCGATCCGCGCCTCGAGTTCGCTGATCGTCTTGCTGACAAAGGATTTCGACACATCCATCCGGCCAGCGGCCGCCGTGAAGCTGCCGGCGGAAATGACTGTCAGAAACTCGTGAATACCCCGCCAGGCGGACACTCGTGTCTCCATCTACCCGCCCCGAGCATAGGAAGCACACCCCGACACAGCAAGACCGCCGATTGCCGGCTACCGCGCTATGCCGCCTGCTCGATGAAAAGCTGCTTGGCCGGGCCGATGCGTGCCGCGATCTTCCACAGCGCCGCGGCATCGATATCATAGGCCGCCAGCGCATTGCCGCCGAGCATCTTCTGGATATCGGCATCCGGCAGGCCGCCAAGGCTGAGGTTCATCTTGTGCTGCGTGGCAGGCCAGGTGCCTTCGGGGTGCGGGTAATCGGTGCCCCACAGAATGCGATCGATACCGATCTTGTAATAGGCTTCGGTCGAATCCTCGTCGGGCAGCGCCGAACAGCCAACATAAATGTTGCGCTGGAAATACTCGCTGGGCTTCATCGACATATTGGCGTTGTAATCGCCCAGTTTGCCCGACGTATGCTTCACCGACGCCCTGATATCCATCAGTTCGATCATCCACGGAAACCAGAATTCGCCCCCGGCCTCGGTGAACATCACCTTCAGATCAGGGTAAGCCTCGAACACGCCGCCGAACATCATCGACCACATCGGCCGGCTCATGAAAAAGGCATATTCGCACAAATAGGTGCCGATCCAGCCCGGCTGGGTCATGTCATAATCGGGCGATCCGCCGCTGTGAAAATGCAGCGGCATCTTGTATTCTTGGAGCAATGCCCACACCGGATAATATTGGCTGTGGTTGTACATCTTGTAGCCGTCGGTGATGGCCGGGAAGAAAACGCCCTTCAGGTTGTTTTTCTTGGCCCAGTGAATTTCCTTCAGCGTTGCCTCGATATCGAAAAGCGCCGGGATGACCGCCAGCCCGAGACGCCGGTGCGGATCATCGGCACAGAATTCGGCCAGCCAGCGATTGTGCGCCCGTGCGCCCGCCCATTGCAGTTCCGGCGTCGACGCATTCGGCTTCAGGCCGATGTCGGCCCCGAATGGCGGCGCGTTGCGCTCGGTGATACCATCGGGAAACAGCACTTCGGCCGCAACGCCATCGGCATCGAGCACGCGGTTGCGGATCGTCCCATCCCAGGCGCCCTCCAGCCCGTCGCCGACCCGCGCCCGCCATTTGGTGTTGAAATCGTCGATCAGGAACAGTTTCTCGCGTTCCTCGCGATCCCTGACGCCCGCAGCGAATTGTTCGTCGAAAGCCGCGTGATACTTGGCTTCCAGATAACCGCGATAACGTTCCGGCGGCAGTCCGACATGACCATCGGACGAAATGACGAGATATCTATCCATTGGTCTACTCCAACCTGCCGACCAGCCTGACCGCTGGCACCAAAGGCGCTTTTTGGTCCCGATGCGATGCTGCAACAAGGCATGGAGGACGAACGTTCAGTCCGCGTGCAGAAACAATCACCGCCTGCGCCACCCGGCCAGCACCACCCAGGCGGCGCCCGCCGCAGCCAGCACGAACGGGGCGGTCCACCAGCGCTGGTACAACAGGATGGCGATGACCGGCGGCACGGCGATCGATGCCCCGGCGATCGCCGACACCGCCCCGGCGACCGCCCCCTGGCGTTCCGGCCCGACGGCAAGCGAGGCAGCCGCAGAAAACCCCGGTCGCGCCAGGCCATAACCGAAGGATGCAATCGCGAAACCGGCCACCAGCGTCGGGAGGCCGGCCGGCAGCCCCGCCACGATGTTTCCGGCAAGCACGATCGCCGCGCCGCCGTGCAGCATCGCTCGCGGCGATGGTCGGGCCAGCGCAACCAGACCGAGCTGCGCCGCCAGTCCGCTTGCCGCACCCAGTGACATGGTCACGCCGATCCACCATTGCGCCGTCGCCAGCCCGTGCCCGCCATGATCGATGATCGCAAAGCCCAGCGTGTAGATGTTGATCGCCTGCGCCGAGGCAATGACCATACCCTGCACCAACAGCGGCCGGACCACCGGGTCGCGCCACAGCGAGGTGCCGGCCGCCACCGCTGCCGTGGCGAGCGGCCGGTCGCGCGGCAGCAGCGCCAACACGCCGCCGATCAGCACCAGGCCCGCCAGCGCGAATATCAGCGGCGGGCCAGCGAGCCCGAGCGGCGCGATGATGAAGAAGGGCGCGATGGCCGGCCCGGCGATGGTGCCAAGGCTGAGCGCGCCGGCCATGGCCGACATCGCCTGCACGCGCGCCGCCCCGCCGCTGCGGTCCGCGACAAGCGCCTGGGCTGCGGTCGCGGCGGCAGAGCCGAACAGGCCATAGCTCGACCGCACCAGCATGAAGACCGCAAAGATCGCCAGTGGCGGGGCCAGCGCGTGCAGGCCGGCCAGCACGACGAGCCCGCATCCGCCCATCGAAATGCAGAACCCGCCAAGGCCGAGCAGCAGCATCGGCTTGCGCCCCTGCCGATCCGAACGTCGCGCCCACAGCGGCGAGGTGAGCGCCCAGGCCAGCGCCGACAGCGAGAAGGTCATGGCAATCAGCGCGTCCGGGATGGCCAGCGCACGGCCGATCGCCGGCATCACCGAAACCAGCCCCAGGTTGCCGACCGCAGTCATGAAGGTGACCGCAAACAGCAGGGCGAGCAGCGGCCGTGGCAGCCGCTGCTCGTCCTCGTGCAGCGGCGATGCCCCGGCCATGATCAGAAGCGGATGCGGCTTTCGACCCCGACGCTGCGCGGATCGGCCCATTGCCGCACGGCGAGGACGCCCAGGTTGATGGCGCTGTTCCAGAATTTCGTGTCGGTCAGGTTGCGGCCCCAAACCGCGAATTCCAGCGTGGTGCCCTTGCCGACGGCGATATCGAACAGGCCGACGCGGGCATCGAGCGTGCCATAGGCGGTACGCGCCGCAAGCGTATCGGGCGTGATCAAGCCCCATTGCATCGACCGCCATGACCAGTTGGCGCTCGCTTCGAAGGTCGCGCCACCGACCGGCACGCGCCAGACGCCACCGATCAGGTAATTCCATTTCGGCGCCAGCGGGATCTTGTAGGTCGCGGTCACATTCTCACCCGACGGCAGCACGAAATCGGTGTAGCGCGCATCAAGATAACCGCCGCCAAAGTTGAGCGTCAGCCCTTCGAATGGCCGCAGACTGCCTTCGACCTCGATCCCGGTGAACTTGGCTTCGCCCGCGTTGATGATGTTGGTCGTCACCAGTTCGGGGACAAAGACGCCAGCCTGAAAATCCTTGTAGATCGAATGATAGAGCGCAACGTTGAGGCTGAGCCGGCGATCGGCTGTCGTGAGTTTCGAACCGACTTCATAGGATAGAAGTTTTTCCGGATCATAGGGCTTGTTGAAGGCAGCATTGGTCGATGCCGTGTCGTTGATGCCGCCCGATTTGAAGCCGGTGGCAATGCGCCCGTACACTGTCCAGTCCGGCTGCAACCGGTAGACAAGATTGATTTCGGGGTTGAACTTCGACCATTCGTCGCTGCGTTCCAGCGGGATGAGATCCGAAGGTCCGATACCATTGGCGCCGGGCCGGGCGCCAGCGGCAGGCTGCCCGCTGCGGGTCACCGGGGTGCCGTTCGCCGTGCGCTCGAACACCCCGGAATTCGCCGCCGCCGAGTTGACGCGGAAATTGGTGTTGCCAAGGAACAATTCGCGGGCGCGCTTGCGATCCGATGTGTAGCGCAGGCCGACGGACACATCGAGCCGGCGATCGGCGAAACCCGGCTTCCAGGTCACCTGGCCATAGCCGGCGAGCGACTTGTTGCCGCCGCCACGCTCGCTCAGATCGAAACTATTGCCGCCGAGCTGGAAATTCCAGCGCGGATTGAAAACCGAATAGTCGTCGTTGAAATAAAAGGCCCCGATCGTGTAGTTTACGCTTTCTCCCGTGCCGATGATCTGAAGTTCTTGGCTGAAGACATCATAGTCGTTGTTGAGAATGAAGCGGACAAGATCGACCGTGGTGCCATCGAAATCCGATTGGCTGCGCGATTGCATGGTGCGCCGCGAGGTGATCGACCGCAGGGCAACATCGCCAAGTCCGGTCGACCCGAGATCGAGGTTGAGCGTCAGCGAATGACCCGTGGTCCGGAAATCGGATTGCAGCGCGCTTTGGGCTGCGACGTCATCGCGGCCGGGCCGGTCAGTGAAAACCTCGCCGGCGATCAGCGGCCGCAGCGAGGCCGGGAAGGTCGACGCGATCGAATTGATCGCCAGCATCGTCGGCCGCCCCTTGGCGTCGCTGATGTCATAGGTATAGCGCGCCGAAAAATTGCTGCTCGGCTCCCACAGCACATCGGCGCGGCCGGC
>CAJAHV010000168.1 GCA_903939555.1 uncultured Alphaproteobacteria bacterium
AGTTGCATATTCAGGATCGCCGGACTGATAATTCGCCATGGTGTTGAACTCGAAAAGATTGAGCACAGCCAGTGGCGTTTCGATGGACAACGAAATGAGCTTGGCGAGTTGATTTTCGCTTGGTTCGAGTTTTTCTTCCATGCCCGCTTGTGGCAAAAATATGCCTGAGCCTCAAGAACTATCGGAATGACCCAACAGGCCTCTTCCTGACCCAAACGAGCTTGGCCGGAATCCACCCTTTATAGACCCTAATCAATCGGCGGCTAGCGCCTGAGGCCCGAGCCGCCAGGAGCCCTTACTTGACAGGCGCCGCCGCCGAAAAGGCATGAAACGCCCGCCTGATATGCCCGGTCATCACCGCGCGCGCCCATTCGACGTCGCGTGCTGCAAAGGCCTGGATGAGTTCAGCGTGTTCATGAGCGGAGCGAGCGAGTTCGGTGCGGTTATAGCGGGAAGCGGTTCGGCGAACGACGGGTTGCTCGACAAGCGCAGCCAGTATGGTGGCAAGCCGCGGACTGTCAGCAGCGGCGATGGTGATTTCATGAAAAAGTCGGTTTTCGGCCAGAAAGCTGGCGACATCGGCTTCGGCACCGGCAATAGCCGCCGCGATGCGGGCGTTGCAGGCGCGCAAAGCGTCAATCGCCTGCGGCGTGATGCGGCTGGCCGCACGGGCAGCTGCATGGGCTTCGAGCATGGCGCGCAGCGTGAACATCTCAGCGAGATCCTCGCTGTTCCAGTCGGCGACGTACAGACGCTGGCTGTCCGAGCGCACGACATAGAGTTCCGCTTCCAGCCGGCGAAGCGCCTCGCGGACCGGAGTGCGCGAGACACCGCAAATGTCCGCGAGTGCTTCCTCGGTCAACGATGACCCGGGCGGCGCATCCCCAGAAAGGATGAGGCCGCGAATTTCAGCATAGGCACGTTCCGAAGCCTTGGACATAAATCACTTCCGGCACCGCCGCAGCGCGGCTGTTGCAAAAAAATCGCAAGGCCAGCGTAAAGCTATTGGCCGCATGGCGAAAGGCTTGACCAGCATAGTTTGTATACAATAGCGTCCATTATCACGGTACGGCCATTTTGAGCGCCGGAGTTTTAGGGGGACATCATGGTTCATTTTCAGGGCCGCAAGGCGCGTTTGCTAGGGGTCGTAGGGGCAACTGCAGGGCTTTTCATCGGCCTGTCGGCACCGACGCTGGCGCAGACCGCTGCTGCTGCAGTCGCTGATGAAGGCGAAATCCTCGTAACGGCACGGCGTGACAGCGAACGGCTGGTCGACGTGCCGGCGACTGTCAACGTCCTGACGTCCGAAACGCTGGCACGCACCGGCGTCATCCGCGCCCAGGACTTCCTGCAGCTCACCCCCGGGGTGACCATCGTGACCGGTTCGGCCGAAGCCGGCGACACCCAGATCAACATCCGCGGCCTCAATGGCGCCCGCGATGCCGAAAGCTCGGTGGCGCTGGTCGTAGACGGCATTTTGAAGACCAACACAGCCCAGTTGAACCAGAACCAGGGCACGATGCGCCAAGTCGAGGTGCTCAAAGGGCCACAGGGCGCACTCTACGGCCGCAACGCCGCTGCCGGCGCAATCGTGATGACGACGGTCAAACCCGGCGATGTGCTCGAAGGCGCCGTCAAGGCAAGCTATGGCGAACTCGCCACCGGCGAAGCGACCGCCTATGTCGCCGGGCCGATCAGTGCCAACGTCGGCTTTGTGCTGTCGGCGAATTATCGCACCACCGATGGCTTTTGGCGCAACGAGTTCCTCGGCAATGCCAAGGTGGTGGATGATCAAGAAAATTACGGCATCGACGGCCGAATCGTTGCCAAGGCGGGTGACGCCACGACTTTCGATTTCAAGGGCCGCTATGCCAAGCTGTCGGGCGCGTCGATCAACTTCAACGCCAGCTTCCACCTGCCCAATTTCGCCGGCGTGAACCCGGCCTTCTTCGAAAACGTCAACGACCATCCGTTCCGTTACTATTCGAACATTCGCCCGACCAACGACATGGAAACAGTCGAATTTTCGGGCAAGGTCGACCATGAATTCGACACGATGAAGCTGACCGCCTGGGCGCTGTACAGCGATGTCAAGCAGAGCCTGACCGCCGATGGCACCTCTGCCGATTTCGCGCGCTACACCTTCCCCGGCGCGACGCCGACCAGCGTTGCCACCAGCAACAAATGCTTTGCGACGACGGCGCAGCTCACCGGCTATCCGCTCAACGCACCGACCTTCATTGGCAAGGTGCCGGTGCCGTTCATCTTCGATCCGGCGAACGGCTCGACCTTCGGCGCCTATTCGCCATCGACCTGTGACGGCACCCAGCTGCAAAAGCGGTCACAGAATGATTTCTCCGCCGAAGTGCGGTTGTCGTCGACGGGTGATGGCCCGATCAGCTGGTCGCTGGGCGCATATTACCTGCGCCTGAACCGCGAGACGGGCGTCAGCCTTGGTGCCGATCTCGGCCAGGGCGTTTCGAGCGCGCTTTACAACGCACCGGGCAGC
This sequence comes from uncultured Alphaproteobacteria bacterium, assembly GCA_903939555.1. Lineage (GTDB taxonomy): Bacteria > Pseudomonadota > Alphaproteobacteria > Sphingomonadales > Sphingomonadaceae > Sandarakinorhabdus. The sequence continues at coordinate 2,510 of CAJAHV010000168.1, forward strand.
AGCAACCCGACTTCGCAGCTGTTCAACGACAAATTCCGCACCAATGTCTATGCTGGCTTCGGCTCGGTCGACTGGAAGGCCAATGACGCGCTGGCCGTGGGCCTTGCCCTGCGCTATGACATCGAAGACCGTTCGGCGACCAATCTGGTGCCCTTCGTCAAGGATCCGATCACCGGCGGCCAGATCAACCCCGGCCAGGTCGGTGGCCCGATCCCACCCAAGGACGCGACCTTCAAGCAGCTTGAACCCAAGCTAACGCTAAGCTTCAAGGCTGCCGACGAAGCCGTGCTGTTCGCCAACTGGGGCGTCGGTTTCAAATCGGGTGGTTTCAACAATTCGGGCTCGGCCGCGATCGTCAACAACAACTTCAACAACGGCGCGGTCGGCACGATCAACGCCGGCGTGAGGATCAACGACCAGTATCGCAAGGAACGCTCGAGCGCCTTTGAAGCCGGGATGAAGGGCAGCCTGTTCGGCGGCGCGCTCAACTACGACCTCGCCGGCTACTACACCAGCATTCGCGACATGCAGTTCTTCGAATTCTTCGTCGGCGGATTCGGCCTGCTGCGCGTCGTGTCGAACATCGACAAGGTGGATGTATATGGCGGGGAGCTCAACCTGTCGGCCCGTGTGATGGATGGCTGGACGATCTTCGGGTCGGGCAACATCACCGGCAGCGAAATCAAGAAGAACAGCAGCCGCCCCGACACAGTGGGCAACAAGTCGCCCTATACCGCCGACTACACGATCAACATCGGCACCCAGTTCGTCCAGCCGATCACCGACAATCTGAAGGGCGTGCTGCGCGCCGACTATCGTGTCACCGGGCCGACCTGGTTCCATTCGGTGCAGCAACAGGTCAAGCCGACGATCTTTTCGGCGCTGCTGCCGATCAGCACGCTCGCCCTGCCCGGCTTTGTCGGCAACGCCGATTACACTGTGACGCAGCGTGAAGCCTTTGGCGTCGTCAACCTGCGGATCGGGCTGGAAGGCAGCAACTGGACGCTAACCGCCTTTGCCAACAACCTGCTCGACGAGAAATATCTCAACGAAGCTATCCCGGCGATCGAGTTCGGTGGCTCGTTCATTTCGCCGGGCCAACGCCGGATAATCGGTGTGGAGGCCGGCCTGAAGTTCTAGCTCCGATAACCGGCAAGAGGATGCTGGCACCGGGCCTTTACCCGGCGCCGGTATCCTCTTGACGCAATCGCTTGGGTGACTTGAGACGGCAAAGCACCGGAGACCCGACCGCAATCAGTCCGAGATCGTTAGCGCATAGATGGCTAAGGTGGGGCAGCGCCATCCAGGGGCATCTGCGGCTTAATAGAGCGCCGCCCTCACCTTCCTTGGTTTTACCCGCCCAATGTCCGTTTGAAAAATGCTGTCGTGTCGGTCAGCGCCGGCGCCTTGCCGCGGAATGGCTTGGAAATGGCCAGCAAGATGCCGATATGGCCGATATCAGGATAGAGGCGAGCCTCGGCGCTGGCGCCTTTCGATTTCAGCATGGCAGCCAGTTGCGTGGCATTGCGCGGCAATACGGTGGTGTCGTCGCTGCCGTTGAGCAATAGCACCGGCGGCGCCGCGCTGCTTGCAAAGCTGATAGGCTGCGTAACGGCGGAGTCTGGCTGACCGCCCAGCGCCTTGTCGGCGGCGCCGCCGGGCACAAACGGCAAAAAGTCATAGGGGCCGGCGATGCCAACCGCCGCCTTGACTGCCCCTGGAGTGCCGGCAGCCTGCAACCAGCGCCCATCGAGCGCCAGCATGAGTGCGATATACGCGCCGGCACTGTGGCCGGAGACGCCGATGCGCGCCGGGTCACCGCCATGGCGCGCGATATTGGCAACAGTCCAGGCAACGGCGGCGGCACCGTCCTCGACAAACGCCGGGAACTTGACCTGCGGTACCAGCCGGTAATCGGGGACGACGACGACAAAGCCCTGCGCCGCCAGCGCGCGGGCGGCAAAGGCATAATCCTGCCGACGCCCGCTGTTCCAGCTGCCACCATAGAAGAATATCACCACGGGGGCCTTGCCAGTGCCGCCAGCCGCAGGCGTGTAAATGTCGAGCATCTGGCGCGGGTCGCTGCCAAAGGCGATATCGCTGGCCACCCGGTCGGTGCCGCCATCGCCCGGCGTAAGGCTGTTGACGGTGTTGAGCGTGTCGAGCGACGAACAGCCGGTGAGGCTGATCAGTCCGGCCGAGACCATGCCGAGCAGCAACCGGCGTCGTAGTGCAGCCATTGTCATTTCTCCCTGTACCGGTGTCACTTGCCAAAGGCTGTGCAGCGGCGCAACCGCCCGCTCAACGCGCCTGCTTCTGTAGTCGCCGCGCCAGCGCCGCTTCCTGGGCACGCGTTTCGGCCCCAGCCCGGCCAACATCATAGGCGAGCCGCGCCGGTTGCCCGATGACCATCGACACCGGGCGGCGCGGGCTGGCACCGGGCGGGCTGAGCGGATGGCCGATACGAAAGGCGAAGGTCGGTCGCCACGCCGGGTCGTCGAGCAACGCATCGACAGCACGCGCATAGCCCGGTGGCTGGCGCAACTGGCGCTGGCGGTCGATCATTTCGGGCAATTGGTTGAGCGGTTGCGCCGACAGGCCGAGCGCCGTCGCCAGCAGATGCAACCGCTGCCACGCCGCGCCGGCGAGGAGCGTCGCCCGCCGGTCGGCGAGATCGGGCACCAGGATCAGCCCAAACAGCGACGCGGTCGGCACCGCGCTGTCACGGGTGGCATCGAGCCAATAGCGGCCTTCGCTTGCTGCCGATTGTTCGGGCAGGATCGCCGCCGCCGCCGCCAGCCAGGGCGATACGCCCGAGGTGGCGACCGAAAGGCCATCCATCAACCGGTCCTGGTCGCGGCGGCTGTGACGGAACCAGGCGTGGCTGGCCGCCATCATGGCATCGTCGGCGGCGATGGCAGCGGTTGCGTCGATGGTCAGCGCACCAAAGCGTCGGCCGCGGGCGCTGTCGGCCGCGAACAGTGCGATGCGTACCGCATCGCTGCGTGCCGCGCCCGCCAGCGTCGCCAGTGCACGATCGACCACGGCGCCGCCGCGATACGGACCGCGGTCGGTGTGGCGGCGACCGATAGCTGGAAGCAACGGGTGCGGCACGGTACGCTGCCCTTCGGGACCAAGCTCGATCATTGCGACATGCAAGGGGTTGGCGGCGTCAGGGAGAAGCGAGACAGCCGCCCGCCGGTCGATTCCGGTCGATGCGAGCGCCATGGTGTGCACTGCCGCGCCCAATCCGAGCAGGCGTTCGCGGCCAAAGGGGTCCATGGCGCCCAGCGCGCGTTCGGGTACTTCGAAGATATCGACACCATAGCGGCCGATGGCAAAGCGCCACGGCTGGGTGTTGTGTGGGCTGGCGGCGAGGATTGCGGCCGAAACAAGCGCCAGCGGGCCGCTGTGGCGATGCCGGTTCCAATCGTCCCATGCTGCCAGTCCGGGACGATCGCGCGGGATGATCAGCCCCTGGTCGATTGCACGCAGCACCCCGCCAGCCAGCACCGCCCCGCCGCCAAGCCGCAGGGCGCCGCGCCGGTCGATCATTCAGCAGGCGGTGCGTGGCGCGAAGCTTCCCAGTGCGCGCGGATGGTGTCGGCAGTGGTGCCGACACGCCAACCCGGCGGGCCGACGATCGCCATGACGCGCGCCTTCCAACTGTCGGCCGCGGCCACATCGCGGGCGATGGCGAGCCATTCGTGAAAGGCCACCCAGACGGGGTTGAAGGTCGCCAGGTTCTGCACGATGCCGTAACGCACCGGTTCGTCATCGCGTTCCGCCTCGAAGGTGCCGAACAGTCGATCCCAGACGATGAACACTCCGCCATAGTTGCGATCGAGATAACGCGCATTGGTGCCATGATGGGCACGGTGATGCGACGGCGTGTTGAGCCACCACTCCAGCCCGAACGGCAGCCGCTTGACCGCCTCGGTATGGATGAAGAACTGGTAGACGAGGTTGAGCCCGGCGCAGAACAGGATCATTTCGGGCGGGAACCCGACGAGGAACAGCGGCAGCCGAAACGCGAAGCTTAATGAAAAGAACCCTGTCCAGGTCTGCCGCAGCGCCGTCGACAGATTGTAATGCTGCGAACTGTGGTGGACAACATGGCTCGCCCAGAACCAGCGCACGCGATGGGCACTGCGGTGGAACCAGTAATAGGTGAAGTCCTCCGCGACAAAGCACAGTGCCAGGCTCCACCACGTCGCCGGAATATCGAGCAGCCGGAACTGCGCCAGCCAGACGCCGACGCCGACAATCGTGGCACCGAAAATCACGGCGGCGAAGGTGTTGCCGAACCCCATGGCGAGCGACGTGCCGGTGTCGCGCCAGTCATAATCCCCGCGTGCCCCGCCGCGCACGGCGAACATTTCGAGGATGATGGCGATGATGAACAGCGGCACCGCCATCTGGACGGGATCGGGAAAGTTCACAGCCGCTGCGCCCAGACGGCAGCGTCAGGGCCAAGCTCGAGATCGGCCGCCGGGAACATCGCTTCGCGCGAGGTGATGCGCAGCCGGTCGCCGCTGGCCAATGCTTGTGCACCATTAACGATGCGCACCACCCAGCGATCACCGAAACCGCGCACCAGCGCGATGCGACCATCGTCGCCGGCAACGAGCGCGCCGCGCCGATCGCTTGCCACTGCGGCATCGGTAGGGGTGAAATCATGCAGCGCATCGGCGGCGACGCGGCGCGCCTGCGCGCCGTCGGCAAGCAAAGGCGCTTTGGCAAAGCCCAGCGCACGGGCGAGCAGGACCAAGGTAACAATACCTAAAAGCGAAATCCAGACCATGGTGGCTCAGGCCTTGGCAGCAAGCATGCGCAGGCTGGGCAGCATCCCCGAGACATTGTAGCCGCCCGCGTCAGCAGCCGCGACGATAGTGTCCGGGTCGACACCCATCGAAGCCGCTGCCAGCGCCCACAGATTGGTCGATCGCGTCCCCGACCGGCAAAAGGCCAGCACCGGGCCGCCGGCGGCAAGTTCGGCCGCCATGGCTTCGACCTGCGGCATGGCAAAGCCCGAATGATCGATCGGGATGTGGCGGAAGCGCAACCCCGCCGCTGCCGCTGCTACGGCCATGGTGGCGGCATCGGGTTGGCCAGGCACCTCGCCATCGGGGCGGTTGCTGATGATGGCAACAAAGCCCTGCGCTGCCGCCAGCGCACAATCTTCGTGAGCGATTTGCGCGGCGACGCTGATATCGGGAGTGAGACGAATGAACATGGAGAATGTTGTAACGCCCCCGGCGCACGAATGCCACAGCCACGATGGCAGGTCTTGCGCCCGCAACGATAATCGCGGCTAATCGGCACCAATGTCTGTCACCGCACGCCGCACCGCACCGCTCCCGCGACGTGCGACCCAACTGCTCCCGCCCCGCCCCGGCAGCGTGCAATGACCACGCCTGTCCGCGACATCCTCGGGCAGCCGCGCGGCCTCGCCTGGCTCGCTGGCACGCAATTCTGGGAAGCCTTTTCGCTTTACGGCATGCAGGCGCTGCTGACGCTTTATATGGTCGGGCAATTGCTGATGCCCGGTCATGCCGAAAATGTCGTCGGGCTCGCCGCCACCCGCGCCGCGATCGAAAGCATCACCGGCCCGCTGTCGACCCAGGCCTTTGCCGTGCAATTGTTCGGGCTATGGGCCGGGCTGGTGCGCTTCACGCCGGTGTTCGGTGGATTGCTCGGGGACCGGCTGCTTGGTCGGCGCCGCACCATCATGCTCGGCTGTGTGCTGATGACGCTGGGGCATTTCTGCATGGCCTTCGACGGCAGCTTCTTGGCTGCACTTTTCCTGCTCATGCTTGGCACCGGCTGCGCCAATTCCAATCTTTTCTCCCAGGTCGGTGCACTCTACCCGCCCGAAGATCGTCGCCGCGACGATGGCCTGCAGCTATACTATTTCGTGCTCAATTGCGGTGCTTTTATCGCACCGATCATATGCGGCTGGATGGGGGCAGCACTCGGCTGGCACCAGGCCTTTGCACTTGCCGGCTTCGGGATGCTCGCCGGTCTGCTCGTCTATGCCCTTGGCGAGCGCGACCTGCCCCCCGACCCGCCGCGCACTGCCGCCGCCGCACGCGCGCCGCTCAACCCTCGGGAATGGCATGCCGTGCGGCTGCTGATGCTGCTCATGCTGGTGCAGGCGGCTTTCTGGATTGCCCAATCACAGGTCTGGAATGTCTATAACCTTTGGGCGCGCGACCATGTCGACATGGCGGTCGCGGGCTGGCAGGTGCCGATTCCCTGGCTGCAGGCACTCGATGCCATTGCGCCAGGGCTGCTGCTGCCGCCGACGCTATGGCTGTGGCGGCGGCAGGCGGCGCGTGGCGTCGAGCCCGATGCCATCACCAAGATGGCGATCGGCTGCCTGATCTTTGGCTGCGGGATGGTCTGGTTGGCGCTGTCGGAATTGGTCTATGGCGGCGTACGGGTGCCGCTGCTCTGGGCGGTCGGCTTCCACATGCTGTCGAACTGGGGCTGGGTATTCTTCACCCCCATCGCGGTCGGACTTTATGGCCGTGCCGCGCCGAAATCACTCAATGCCATGATGATCGGGGTCAATTCGATGGCTGTTTTCGTCGGATCGACGATCAGCGGGCGCATCGGCGGGCTTTACGAGATATGGAGCGCCGATCGTTTCTGGCTGCTCCACGCCGGCATCATCGCAGTTGGCGCATTGCTGTTACTGGCGTTGCGGCCAGCGGTGCGACGGTTGCTGGCTGCACAGGACGGGCAACAGGCGCTGATGCTCGTGACGATAGCCGATGAACCACGCAGGCGGCAAACGACATAGGTGCTGCCGTAAGAGTTTTTTGCCGAACGCCGCGTCGCGCAGCCGGGTTGCGGGCGGTCCCGGCACGGCGTTGCCGCCCCGCGATCAGGTAAAGACCTTGCGCAAGGACAGTGTCAGGCTGCGACCCAACGGATCGAGCTGGTCACGTTGATAACCCAGCGGCGTCGCGCCGCTGCGATCGCGTACGACCAGCCGCGTGTCGGCAATGTTGCTGATGGCCAGGCTGATCCGCATGCCGCGCATCCAGCGCGCCCGCCGCACCAGTTCCGGGCGTTGCCCCAGATCGGCAAACAGCCGCAGATTGATGGTGGTCAGGCCCGAAAAGAACAGATCGTCGGGCGATTGCGTTGCCCCCGACGGGTCATTGAGCACCCGCGTCGCGCTTTGCCAATTGAGGCTCAACCGCCCGCCAAGCCCGCCATTCGCTGCCCCGGCGCGCATTTCGATCTCGTGACGCGGCTGGCCACCACGGTTGCCAGTCGCAGACCCGCCGAGCAAATCGAACAGCGGCACACCGTCACGAATGAGGATCTGCTCCTGCAGGCGCCAAGTGTGGAATATCGACAGCTGGAACCGACCGTTCATGTCGCGCAGTCCGCCAAAACCGCCGCCGCCCGGCCGCCCGCCGCCGCCCGATCCGCCGCTCGATCCGCCGCCACCGGGCCCGGCAGCGCCGGGCTGCCCGCGCGTTCCGGGCGCCGCAGCTCCGGGCCGCGGCGCTCCGCCAGCGGCGGCGCCGGCCGTTCGCTGGGCTTCAAAGGCCGCCCGGCGTCGCGCTGCAGCTTCCCGCGCGGCCTTGCCTGGCTCCAGCGCTTCCGAAAAATTGAACCCCCAGCGCAGTTCCTGACGGTCGGCGCGGGTGAAATTGACCGGGCGATTATCGATACGCAGCAGTTGGCCGTCGCTGCCGCGCTGGAAGCGATCAGGAAAGGCCGCTTCGAGTTCGGCCGTCGCGGTGGGAAAGCCGGCGATCGGGTTTTCGATGCGGCTGTCGATGAAATTGGCGGTCAACGACAGGTCCGCGGCGAAAGGCCGGAGCGTTGCCCCCAGCTTGCGTACCCGCCGGCGATCAGCCACCAGCGCCGCATTTCCACCATCGAGCCGGCTGATATCGACCGTTTCACCACGCACGAAATCAAAGACCCGGACGTTGGGTGTAAGCACTTGCGGGTCGCCCAGTTGCTGGATTGTCGGTGCGCCTTGCTCGTCAGTCTGGGAGAAGATCAGTTCGATGCCGTCGCGCGGTCGCCAATTGGCACCGAAACCCGTGGTGGTCAGCACCCCGAAATCCGACAATTGATCGATGGCAACATTGGCGTTGAGCGACAGCGAACCCAGCGCCGACAGCACGTCGTTGCGAACGCTGGTGAGTGGCAGGTCGAAACTTGCCTGGAAATTACCCTGGGTGCGCGACAGTTCGGCGCGCTGAAAAGCCCCCAGTCGCTGGGATTCGGCTTGCAGACTGCGCGCCTGCAAGCCGGCTTTCAGACTGGCGGTCAGTTCACCGGCCGGCAACAACAGCAGCGCGCCATTGGCGGTCAGGTCAGCATCGGCGGCGTCGGTATTGCTTGTCGCCCGATCCCGGACCAGTGACCCGGCCAGAGCCGCGGGACCATAGGGATTGAGCGCCGGATCGCGTGCCAGCAGCGCCGTCTGGACGCCGCCCAGATCGAGCCCGCGGTCTGTCAGTATTTCGGTCTCGGCGTGACTGTAGTTGGCGGCCAGCGCCCAGGCCCAGTCCTTGATGCGGCCGTTGAACACGGTGCCGATGCGCCCGCTCCAGTCATCAGCCTGTCGTTGCAACACCGGTTCAGCATAGCGGTTGACCAACGTGCTGGCGGCAAAGGGCGAGAACGGGCTACCCGCCGGCACGACAAGGCTGGCCGAAGGCAGGCCAATCAGGCTCGTGCGGTCGTTTGATTCAAAACCGCCGGTGACAGTGGCAGCGACATTACCGAGGATCGTGCCGGCATAGCTGCCGCCCAGCGTCAGCGTGCGCGCTTCGGGCAGCAGCGACCGTGCCCGGCCAAGGCTGGTGAGATTGGCGGCATTGGCACCTGGCACGAAATCGCCCAGTCGCGGCGCTGCCGACGTGGCGTTGGTCGGAACAGCGGCCACGGCAACCGTCTGGCCCACAAGGCGGCTCAATGCCGGATCAATCTCGGCACCAGGCAACAGAGCGGTGACATTGCCAACCAGATCGAAAGGCCGGGCCGGGGCTGGCTGGACAATGCTGCGATCCCCTTCACGCACGAGGCTGTCATGGCGCAATTCGCCCTCGAGACTGAGCCGAGTGCCATTTCGCAACCGCAGAAAATTCGCTTCGGCTTGCGCGCTGGTGCGGCCACCCTGCAGCGGACCGCCGAGATCGAACTCGCTGGTCACGGCTCGAAAGCGTTCGCGCAGCACGAAATTGACGACACGCAGATCAGCACGATAACCGTATTTGAGCGCGACCTCTTCGGGCAGAATCTCGACGCGCTCGATCGCTTCGGGTGGAATGTTGCGGATTTCGGCAAAGCCTGAAACGCGCTTGCCACTGATCAGCACGATCGGCATGCCGCCGCCACGGCCGCGGCCGCTACGCGTCTGGGGGGCCAGTTCCTGCAGCAATTCGGCGATGCTCGACGCGCCGATGGCGCGGATATCCTGGGCATTCAGCGTGACTTCCGCAGGAATGTCGCCGAGCACCTTGCCTCGGTCGCGCAGGCCGTTGACGACAATGGTGCCCGGGTCATCTGCGGGCGGCGGCGTAACGGCCGGCAGCGCCTCACTTGGCGGCAGCGGGGGCAGCGCAGTCTGTGCGGTCACGGCAGTCGACAA
>CAJAHV010000169.1 GCA_903939555.1 uncultured Alphaproteobacteria bacterium
ACGCACCCGGGCGGCGCGTCGCACGTCGCTTGCCTCTCCCGCAGGCGGGAGAGGTGCGGAATGCATGTTTGCCGATGGTCACATCAATACTCCCCAACCCCCGGCCCCGCCCGCAACCGGCAGGGAAGACGGTTATGCCTTTGCCGGAATGACGCCGCGGCGGATCTGGTCGAGTTCGAGGCTTTCGAACAGCGCCTTGAAATTGCCTTCGCCAAAGCCGTCATTGCCCTTGCGCTGGATGATTTCGAAAAAGATCGGCCCGACCATGTTTTCGGTGAAGATCTGCAACAAAAGCCCGCCGCCGGTTTCGGGGGCGCCGTCGATGAGGATGCGGCGCTGGCGCAGCGCTTCGACATCATGGCCATGGCCGGGCAGGCGCTGGTCAATGAGGTCGAAATAGGCGTCGATCGTGTCCTGGAACTTCACGCCGCGCGCCCGCAGCCGGTCGACGGTGTCGAAGATGTTGTCGGTCGCCAGCGCGATATGCTGGATGCCCTCGCCCTTGTAGGCGCGCAGGAACTCCTCGATCTGGCTGTGTTCGTCCTGGCTTTCGTTCAACGGGATGCGGATCTTCCCGTCGGGCGCGGTCATCGCTTTGGAAAACAGCCCGGTCGATTGGCCCTCGATGTCGAAATGGCGGATCTCGCGGAAGTTGAAGATGCGTTCGTAAAATGCCGCCCAATGCGCCATGCGGCCGCGATTCACATTATGGGTCAGGTGATCGAGCGTGTGCAGGCCGACACTGTTGTCATCGGGCGCCGCGCCTGCGACCGGCTTGAAATCGACATCATAGATTTCGCGTTCGCCGGCCTTGTCGACAAGGTAAAGGTTCGACCCGCCGATGCCGGCGATGGCGGGAATGTTCAGTTCCATCGGGCCGACCCGGCCATCGACCGGGGTGGCGCCGCGCTTCACCGCTTCGGCAAAGGCGGCGGCGGCGTCGTCGACCCGAAAGGCCATGGCGTTGGCCGACGGGCCGTGCTGGTTGCGGAACTGCGCGACCTGGCCGACGCTCTCCATGTTGAGCAGGAAATTGATGTGGCCCTGGGCGTAGCGGCGGACATTCTTGCTGCGGTGGCTGCCGACATGGGTGAAGCCGAGCGCGACGAACAGGCCAGCGAGTGCTTCGGGGTCGGGGCTGGTGAATTCGACGAATTCAAAGCCGTCGAGGCCGAGATCGTTCGGACGTTCATCGGGTTTCGGTGCGGTCGTGCTGGTCATCGATATGTCCCCGGGATATCGATATTCGTAACATATGTTACGGTTCGTCGCAAGCCGCGCGCAATTGCGCCAGCGCGCGGCGCAGCAGCGCGGCGTCGGCGGGGGACAGCGCCGCCAGCAGCCGCGCTTCGACTTCGAGCGCCTGCGGTGCGACGATGTCGTGGATGCGCCGGCCTTCCGCTGTCGGGCTGAGCCGCAGCGTCCGCCGGTCGCCGGTATCGCGGACGCGGTCGAGCAAGGCGCGGGCCGTCAGCGCGGTGACGGCGCGGCTGATCGTCATCTTGTCCATGCCGGTCACCCGGCCGAGTTCGACCTGGGTCGGCGCGCCGGCGGCGGTAGTGGCAGCGGTGGTGGCGGCAAGCACCCGCCATTCCGTTGCCGTCAACCCGAAGCGGCTTTCATAGCCGGTGCCGGTAGCGACAGCGCGCGATACGGCATTCGATGCCACCGACAATTGATAGGGCAGGAAATCGGCGAGGCGGAACGCCACCATCAGGCGTATTTTGCCTTTACCGCGATCATCGCCAGCGCCGCCTTGGCGGCTTCGCCGCCCTTGTCCTTTTCGCTCTGGCGGGCGCGCGCCCAGGCTTGCGCCTCGTTCTCGACGGTCAAAATGCCGTTGCCGATGGCAAGGCCATCAAGCGTCAGCGCCATGATGGCGCGGGCGCTTTCACCGGCGACCACTTCGAAATGATAGGTTTCGCCGCGAATGACGCAGCCGAGCGCGACATAGCCGTCATAGCTTCCCGACGCATCGGCAAAGGCGATCGCGGCGGGGATTTCGAGCGCGCCGGGCACGGTCAGCACTTCATGGGTTGCCCCGGCGGCGGTGAGCGCGGCGATGGCACCTTCGAGCGCGGCATCGGCGATGGCGGTGTAGAAACGGGCTTCGACGATCAGGATATGGGTCATGGCGGTTTCCTTAAGGCGAGAACGGCGAGGGCGACCTACGCGGTGGCTGTGTGTCCGCCTACGCGGTGGCTGGGGCGTTGGCAGGGTGCGCCGGGATCGGGCGTTCGGCAACGACGCGCAGGCCATAGCCCTGAATACCGACGATGGTGCGGTGGGCGTTGGTGAGCAGCGTCATGTCGGTGACGCCCAGATCGACAAGGATCTGCGCGCCGATGCCATAGTCGCGCAACTGGATCGACGCGCCCTCGCCCTTGGCCTTCATCTGCGTCGAGATCGCGGTGGGCGATGAATCGCGGATGATGACGACAATACCGGCGCCGGCTTCGCCGATCATGTCCATGGCGCGCTGCAACTGGCCGGCGCGGTCATTGGCTTCGTGGAACAGATCGGTGAACATCGACATGGTGTGGACGCGGACAAGGGTGGGCTTGCCAGCTTCGACGCGGCCCTTCTGCAGCACCATATGCTCGGCATATTCGGCGGTGTTGACGTAGGTCTTTGCTGTCCATTCGCCGCCATGCCAGCTGTCGATCTTTGTTTCTGCAACGCATTTCACCAGCCGGTCATGGGCGTGGCGATAGGCGATCAGGTCCTGGATGGTGCCGATCTTGAGGCCGTGCTGGCGGGCAAAGACAATCAGTTCGGGCAGGCGCATCATCTCGCCAGCGTCGTTCATGATCTCGCAGATGACGCCCGACGGGTTGAGCCCGGCGAGCCGCGCGACATCAACCGATGCTTCGGTATGGCCGGCGCGGACCAGCACGCCGCCATCGCGCGCGACGAGCGGGAAGACATGCCCCGGCGTGACGATTTCGGCGCGGCCCTTGCTGCCATCGATGGCGACCGCGATGGTGCGCGCCCGGTCGGCGGCCGAAATGCCGGTGGTGACCCCCTCGCGCGCTTCGATCGACACGGTGAAGGCGGTCGAATGGCGGGTGCCATTGTGCTGCGCCATCAGTGGCAGGCCTAGGGTGCGGACACGATCGGCCGACAGCGCCAGGCAGATCAGGCCGCGGCCGTGGCGCGCCATGAAATTGATCGCATCGGGCGTCGCCATCTGGGCGGGGATGACGAGATCGCCTTCATTTTCGCGGTCTTCGTCATCGACAAGGATGAACATGCGGCCGTTGCGGGCTTCGTTGATGATCTCCTCGACACTCGCCAGCGCCGGGCCCTGCGCCCGGTCGCGCAGCCAGGTCTCCAGCTTGCGCAGCGTTTCGGCGGTCGGGTTCCAATCGGCATCATCAAGGTTGCGCAGCGAATTGGCGTGCAGCCCGGCGGCGCGGGCAATGCCCGATCTGGTCTCGCTGCCGTCGGCGACAAGGGCGCGCAGGCGTTCGGTGGTGGTCATCGGCGGGGTTCTCACATTTTGATGTGAGGGTTTATTTCGGGATCACATTGCAATGTCAAGGACGCGAAACCGCCCGGTACAGATTGTCGCCCCCGGGATGCCCAGCGCGGCTCAGGCCGCGTTGGGTGGGGGCAGCGCGGCTCAGGCCGCTTTGCCGTCGGCGGCTTACGCCGCTTTGCCGGTGGCGGCTTACGCCGCGTTGCCCATCGCCTGTTTCATCCGGGCGAGATAGCGCGCCAGCACGTCGATCTCGATATTGATCTCGTCGCCTGCCCGCGCCGTATCGAAGGTCGTCCATTGCGCGGTGTGCGGGATGATGTTGATGCTGAATTCGGCGCCATCGGCATTGTCGGCGACGGTGTTGACCGTCAACGACACGCCATCGAGGCAGACCGAGCCCTTGGGCGCGATGAACGGCGCGATGTCGCCGGGCACCTGGATGGCGATGCGGGTCGAATCACCGACGGGCGAAACGCTGGTGATGCGGCCGACGGCATCGACATGGCCGGTGACGATATGGCCGCCGAGTTCGTCGCCCACCTTCAAGGCGCGTTCGAGGTTGAGCCGGCGGCCGGCGACCCATTGGCCGCTGGCGGTGCGGCTGGTGGTTTCGCCCGACACATCGACGCTGAATTCGCCCGCGGCCTTGGCGACCACGGTCAGGCAGACGCCCGAACAGGCCACCGAGGCGCCAAGCGCCAGCCCGGCGGTATCATAGGCGGTGGCGATGACGATCCGCAGGTCGCCGCGCGCCTCGACGCGCTTGATCTGGCCGATGTCGGTGATGATGCCGGTGAACATGGGTTGTGCCTATCGGATGCGAAGATAAGTCTCAAGCCGGTCGGCACCGAGCGTGACGATCGGTTGCGCCGCCCAACGGCCATGCGCCTGCGCCAGATCGGCCAGCCCGATATCGGGCAGGCCCAGTCCGCCGATCAGGATCGGGGCGCGATAGAGCAGCAGCCGGTCGACAAGATCGGCGGCGAACAGGCTCGCCGCCAGCCCGACCCCGCCTTCGGCAAGCACCAGATCGGCGTCCGTCACCGCCGCCAGCGCCGCCGGGCCATCGAGATGGCGCCAGCCCGGCACCGGCTGCCGGCTCATCACGGCTTTTTGCGGCGCGCGGGCGCT
>CAJAHV010000170.1 GCA_903939555.1 uncultured Alphaproteobacteria bacterium
CTGTCGAGGAACGCATCGACATGCTGGCCGCCGTGGCGGCGACGCGCGAAGATATGGTTTCGCGCGCTACCATCGAGGCGATCGTTGCCGGCACCGGGAGCGCCGACACGCCGCTGCTCAAGGAACTGGCGGCACTCAATGCCGCGCTGGCGACCAACCATGAGCTGGATGGACTGATGCATGCGCTGGCAGGCAAATATGTCCGGCCGGTTTCGGGTGGCGACATATTGCGTTCGCCGGAGATCCTGCCGACCGGGCGCAACATCCATGGTTTCGATCCGTTCCGCCTGCCCAGCGTCTTTGCCGTCAAGGATGGTGCCGCCCAGGCCGAACGCATTGTCCAGCGCAGCCTCGCTGATTCGGGGCACATGCCCGAAACGATCGCCATGGTGCTTTGGGGCACCGACAATCTGAAGAGCGAAGGCGCGCAACTGGCGCAGGCACTGGCACTGATCGGCGCGCGCCCGCGCTTCGACAGTTACAATCGCCTGTCGGGCGCCGAGCTCATTCCGCTTGAACAACTCGGCCGCCCGCGTATCGACGTGGTGGTGACTCTTTCGGGCGTGTTCCGTGATCTGTTGCCGTTGCAGACCCGCATGCTCGCCGAAGCCGCGTTGCTGGCCTCACAGGCCGATGAAGCCGAAGATATGAACTTCGTGAAGAAACACAGCCTGGCGCATGCCGCCGAACATGGCTGCGATCTCGAAACCGCCGCACTGCGGGTCTATTCTAATGCCGAAGGTGCCTATGGTGCCAACGTCAATTTGCTGATCGATTCGTCTGGCTGGACCGACCCCGATGAACTGGCTGATTCCTTTGAACGGCAAAAGGGCTTTGCCTATGGCGTCAAGGGCGAACCGGTGCGCCAGCCCGGGCTGCTCGCTTCGGCCTTGAAAACCGTCGATTGCGCTTATCAGAACCTTGAAAGCGTTGAACTCGGCATCACCACCATCGACCAATATGTCGACACGTTGGGCGGTATTAGTCGCGCCATCACCCGCGCCAAGGGTGGCGAAACGGCGCCAGTCTATATCGGCGACCAGACGCAGGGGTCGGGCAAGGTGCGCTCCCTGCAGGAACAGGTCGCGCTCGAAACGCGTACCCGCATTCTCAACCCGGTGTGGCAGGAAGGCCTGCTCCGCCACGGCTATGAAGGCGTGCGTCAGATCGAAGCCGCGGTGACAACGACCATGGGCTGGTCGGCCACCACCGGCGAAGTCGACCCCTGGGTATACCAGCGCATCACCGAGGCCTATGTGCTCGACGAGGCGATGCGCAAGCGTATCGCCGAAATGAACCCGCGTGCCGCAGCCAAGGTCGCCAACCGGCTGATCGAAGCGAGCGAACGCAATTACTGGTCACCCGACGCTGCCACGCTGGCAGCACTTTACGCAGCCACCGACGCCATCGAGGACGCGCTGGAAGGCGTTTCCCTGCAAGCGGCTTGAGGAACAGAAAAATGGGCCTTCTCGATCTTGATCGTACGCTAGTTCCGCCTGACGGCGAAGGCAGCCAACAGGTTCAGCTTGATCCCAATCTGCGCATTGGCAATGCCAAGGTGTTCGCTGTCTATGGCAAGGGCGGCATCGGCAAATCGACGACATCATCCAATCTGTCGGCGGCGTTTTCGCTGCTCGGCAAGCGGGTGCTGCAAATCGGTTGCGACCCAAAGCATGATTCGACCTTCACACTGACCAAGAAGCTGATGCCGACGGTGATCGACGTTCTGGAAACAGTCGAATTCCACCACGAGGAACTGCGCCCCGAAGACTATATGTTCGAAGGCTATAACGGCGTCATGTGCGTCGAGGCGGGTGGACCGCCGGCCGGAACCGGCTGTGGCGGTTATGTTGTCGGCCAGACGGTCAAGCTGTTGAAGCAGCATCACCTGCTCGAAGAAACCGATGTCGTTATCTTCGATGTGCTCGGCGATGTCGTCTGCGGCGGCTTTGCGGCGCCCTTGCAGCATGCCGAACGCGCGCTGGTGGTTGCGGCCAATGATTTCGACAGCATTTTTGCGATGAATCGCATCGTCGCGGCGATCAAGGCCAAGTCCAAGAATTATGAAGTGCGCATGGCGGGTGTCATCGCCAACCGGTCCGCCGCCACCGACGAGATCGACCGTTTCTGTGGCGCCACCGGGCTGAAGACGCTGGCGCATTTCCCCGATCTCGATGCCATTCGTCGCAGCCGGCTGAAGAAATGCACGATCTTCGAGATGGATTCGACGCCCGAGATCGAAGCCGTGTGCAATGAATACAAACGTCTGGCGGCGACACTTTGGGCCGGCACCCCGGCGCTGGAGGCCAATCCGATGAAGGATCGCGACATTTTCGAGTTTCTCGGCTTCGAATGACCAATCAACCTGCCACGCCGGTCATTTCTGGCTGGGATGCCAAACGGCGCCGACTCGAAGACTATTTCGATCGTACCGCGTTTGATGCTTGGACGGCGCTGACCAGTGATGCCCCCGTCTCCCGGATCCGCGCCACCGTGCGCGCCGGGCGCGAGGACATGCGAAACACGCTGCTGTCCTGGTTGCCGCAAGACCTGACCGGGCGGCGCCTCCTCGATGCCGGCTGTGGTACCGGCGCCCTCGCCGTTGAAGCGGCCCGGCGCGGTGCAGAAGTGGTCGGGATCGACGTGTCGCCGCAACTGATTGCCATTGCGGATGAACGCGCCCCCGATGATCTGCGCGCCCGGCTGTCTTTCCGCGCCGGGGATATGCTCGATCCGGCGCTGGGGCGCTTCGACCACATCGTTTCGATGGATGTGCTGATCCATTATGAAGCCGATCAGATTGCCACGGCCGCCGCCGGCCTCGCCGAGCGTGCGACGCAAAGCCTGGTTTTCACCTTTGCACCCGGCACGCCATTGCTGCGTACCGCCCGCGCGCTGGGGCGATTCTTTCCCAAATCGGATCGTTCGCCGACGATCATTCCGGTTGGCCATGATTATCTGCGTGCCCGCATGAGCCGCAGCCTGCCGAACGTGAAACTGGGCCGCGATAAGCGTGTCAGCCGCGGCTTCTACACCAGCCATGCCCAGGAAGTGTTGACCGCATGAGCCGGGGTACGCGCATTTGGAAACGGGTCGGGACCAAGTTCCTGCCCTTTGCCGATGCAGCGACTACCGAATTGCCGTTGCCGCGCCTGTTGCGTCTGTCGCTGTTCCAGGTTTCGGTCGGGCTGGCGATGGTGCTCCTCAACGCAACGCTCAACCGCGTGATGATCGTGGAATTGAAAATTTCGGCGACGGTGGTGGCAATCCTGGTGGCGCTACCGCTGCTGTTCGCGCCATTGCGCGCGCTGATTGGCCACAAATCCGACCATCATCGCTCGTTCCTCGGCTGGAAGCGTGTGCCCTATCTCTGGTTCGGCACGCTGTTGCAGTTTTCCGGGCTGGCGATCATGCCCTTTGCCTTGTTGGTGATGACCGGTGAAGGCGCATCGGGGCGCACCCAGCCGGGCGAAATAGGCGGCGCGCTGGCATTTCTGTTCGTCGGCGCTGGCGTTGCGATGACCCAGACCGCCGGACTGGCGCTGGCCAATGATCTGGCGCCGGCTTCGGTGCGGCCGCGCGTCGTTTCGTTGCTCTATGTCATGCTGCTCGTGGGGATGCTGCTGAGCTCGCTGGTGCTAGGTCGTCTGCTTGTCGATTTCACCCCGACCCAGCTCATAGAGGTCATCCAGGGTACGGCGGTGGTTACCGTTATCCTCAATGTCATCGCGCTGTGGAAACAGGAAGTGCGTATTCCGGGCGGCAATCGCGACACCGAAGCGCCGCCGGAATTTCGCTCCACTTGGGCTGATTTCACCGCCGCGCCGAATACCCGGCGGCTGCTGGTAGCGGTTGGCTTGGGTGGCGCAGGGTTCGGCATGCAGGACATCCTGCTCGAACCCTATGGCGGCCAGGTGCTTGGGCTGAGCGTTGGCGCAACCACGGCACTGACGGCACTGTCATCATGGGGTACGCTGATGGGACTGGCGATTGCCGCGAGCAAGCTGGCGCGCGGTTCCGACCCGGCGCGCTTGGCGGGGCTGGGCGCGCTTTCGGGAATCATGGCCTTTGCCCTCGTCATCATGTCGGCGCCCCTGCATTCGGTAGCGCTGTTTTGCCTCGGCGCCGCCGGTATCGGCTTTGGCGCAGGCCTGTTCGCGGTTTGCACACTGACTGCGGCGATGAGCCTGGCCGATGAATTTCAATCCGGCCTTGCGCTCGGCGCCTGGGGCGCGGTTCAGGCATCGGCGACCGGTATTGGCATCCTTGTGTCGGGCGGTATCCGTGACGGGATCGGAGCGCTGGCTGTTGCTGGCGCGTTCGGGCCCGGGCTCGCCGATCCGGCGACCGGCTACTCGATTGTCTGGCATATCGAGATTGTGTTGCTGTTTGCCAGTCTGATAGCACTGGGACCACTGGCGCGACGGTCATCGGCACCATATCATGGTGCACGCTTCGGCCTGACCGAATTCCCAACCTGAGGGGGAGAGAGACGATGTCCAATGTCATTCTGGTAGGCGGGCTCGATGTCGCCGAGCTGGCTTTTTACCTGTTCGCAGCGTTTTTTCTGGGCTTGATCTTCTATTTGCGCCGCGAAGACCGCCGCGAAGGTTATCCCCGCGAAGAAGATCTGACTGGTACGCCCTTGGCCGATGGCGGCATCTTTGCCCGGGCTACACCCAAAACCTTCACCATGCCCTTTGGCCGCGGCACCTTGTCGGTACCCAATGGCGATCGTGATGCGATGCCGGAAAATGTGACGGCACGCACGATGCCGGGCACGCCATTCGAACCGCTCGGCAACCCGCTGACATCGGGTGTCGGCCCCGCCGCTTATGCGATGCGTGCCGATCGCCCTGATGTCGACATGTTCAACAGGCCGCGGATCGTACCGATGCGCATCGCCGAGCATATCAGCATCGAGGGGCGTGATACCGACCCGCGCGGCCTGCCGATCGCTGGCTGCGACCATGCTATCGCCGGCACCGTGCGCGATGTGTGGGTTGATCGTGCCGAACATGTCATCCGCTACCTTGAAGTCGCGCTGACCGGCGGCGGCGTGGTGCTGGTGCCGATGCCGGTGGTGCAGGTGACAGAGCGCTATATCGATTGCGACGCTGTTACCGGCGCCCAGATTGCCGGCGGGCCGCAATTGGCGTCGGCCGAACAGATCACGCTGCTCGAGGAAGAAAAGGTCCAGGCCTATTTCGGTGCCGGTTATCTTTGGGCCACGCCCGAGCGAGCGGAACCCAAGCTGTGACCACCGAATATGACAATGAACCGATAAAAGGCTTGCCCGGTTTCCTGCCCAAGGATGAATCCATCCTGTGGCAAGGCGCGCCTGACTGGCAGTCAATGGCGCGCAGTGTCTTCCATACACGGCTCGTGGCCGGCTGGTTCGTGATTGTTGCGATGGGCGCTTTTGTGGCAGGCGGCACCGGGCCGCTCGGCGCCGTCATTACCCTGCTGGTCGCGGCGCTTGGGCTCGGCCTGTTGGCGTTTCTGGCTTGGGCCCAGGCGCGCAGCACGGTGTACACGCTGACGCAGAAGCGATTGGTGATGCGTTTCGGCGTCGCTCTGCCGAAATGTGTCAACCTGCCGCTCGCCCAGATTGTCAGCGCAGATGTGCAGCCGGCCGGCGCCGACCGGTGCGATGTTGCGCTGCGTGTCGCCGGGCGTTTTCCGCTCGGCTGGTTGCAGATGTGGCCACATGTCCGCCCGTGGATGATCAATGATCCGCAGCCGATGCTGCGTGCCATACCCGACAGCGTCGTTCCGTTGATATCGGAAACCCTTGCCATGGCCGATCCGGCCCGCCGGGTGGCAACGCCATTGGCAACCGCCAGCGCCGATGGCCCGATCGGGGTGGCTGCATGAGTGATTTCCGCCATGAACGCTTCCCGGTCGGGGCGCTTTATGGCGCCGCCGGCTTGATTGGCATAACCTTGGCGCTGGTGTTCGGCATGCGTTTCGGCATCGTCGAGCGGTCTGAAACGGCGCCGCAGCATCGTGTCGCTGCCAAGGTCAAGGTGATCACCGAGCGTCACTTCCGTTTTGCTGATCGCGCCGATGGGGCGCTGGTGGTCACCGATGCGGCGACCGATGCCGTGGCGATGACGCTCGAACCGGGTTCGAACAGTGGCTTCATTCGTGGCACGATGCGCGGCCTCATGCGCGAACGCATGCTGCACGAGGTCGACCGCAACGGCCCGGTCAAGATCACGCAATGGGCTGATGGCGCGCTGACCCTTACCGATCCGAGTACCGGCCGGGTCATCGAATTGGGCAGCTTTGGCGGCACCAATCGCGCCGCCTATGCAGCCTTGTTGGCCGCACCGGTGACGAGCGCCGCCAAGGTGCCGGCGTCATCGGCGGGGAAGGCAGTCTGATGCGGTTGTTCACCCGTGAAATTCTGGAAACGGGCTGCACGATTGCTGTCGAACATAGCGCCGACAATCTGCACGCCCATGTCGAGCTTGATGGCGATATCAAACTGGGGCCGGGTGACCAAGTGCGGGTTCATGGTGACCCGGTGCGGCTGCCTTATGGCACGGCTATCGAGCTGCGACGCCGGGTTACGGTATCGCGCGCCGGGCTTTTGGCGCAATGGTGGATAAAATTGCGTGCCAGCCTTGAATTGACCGAACTTTACGAAATCACTTTCAGCTCGGAGAAGCCGCGATGACCGCGCCCAGCCTTGTTGCCGAACCGGACACCGCCCCGCTGTCGCGCGCCGAGGGTGATCCCCTGCGCGATGTTGCCATCACCCGCGATGTCACCCAGGCGATGGCCAATGAAGACACGGTGCTGTCGCCCCGTTTCTACACAACAGATTTCGACGCGATGGACCGGATTGATGTCACCCCGGTGCGGGCCGAATGGGATGCGCTGATCGCCGAAATGACCGCCGATCCCAACAAGCGCCACTTCAAACGCACCCCGGAATTCGACGGCGTCATTGAAAACCTGCCGCCGGCGCTGCGGCTCGAATTCACGGATTTTCTGGTCTCGTCGATGACATCGGAATTTTCCGGCTGCATTCTTTATGCCGAAATCGCCAAGCGGGTGACCAATCCTGATGCCAAGGCGCTGTTCAGGCTGATGGCGCGCGATGAATCGCGCCATGCCGGCTTCATCAATGACAGTTTGAAGGATGCTGGCATCGGCATCGATCTCAGTTTCCTGACCAAGACCAAGAAATACACCTATTTTCGCCCGAAATTCATTTACTACGCGACCTATCTGTCGGAAAAAATCGGGTACGCGCGCTACATCACCATCTTCCGCCATCTCGAGCGCCATCCGGAAATGCGCTTCCATCCGATTTTCAAATGGTTCCAGGAATGGTGCAACGACGAATTTCGCCATGGTGAAGCTTTTGCGCTGCTGATGCGCGCCGATCCCAAGTTGCTCAGTGGTTATAACAAGCTGTGGATACGCTTCTTCCTCGTCGCGGTTTACGCCACCATGTATGTGCGCGATCATAACCGCCCGGCGCTGTATGAAGCCTTTGGCATCGACCCGACCGAATATGGTTTCACGGTATTCAATATCACCACCGAAATCACCGGCCAGGTTTTCCCGCTGAAGCTGGATACCGATGCACCCAAATTCCGCGCTCTTCTTGAAACGATGCGCGGCATTGCGGCTGGTATGGATGCGGCGCGCGCTGAAGGGGGCATTATCGGCGGCATCAAGCGGCTTGGCCTGTCGCTGGCGGCGGCTATTACCTTTGTGCGTCTTTATACCCAACCGACCCAATCGAGCGCCTTGCCCGCCAGCGTCCGCCTGCAGCCCGCCTGGTAGAGGCATCGTGTCGGCGTTGGCCTTGCCCCTGTTGTTCGCGACCGTGCTGTGGTTCGTTGCCACGGGCTTTGTGCTGTGGCTTGATCGTCTGCCCAGCCGGACCTGGCCGGCGAGCATCGTTGGCGCCACGGTGGCCAGTGGCTTTGCCATGGGCGGCATCATCACCAGCGCGCCGATGACCGGCAGCGCCGCCGCCTATGCCGCCTTTGCCTGTGCGTTGGTGCTGTGGGGCTGGCATGAACTGTCGTTCCTTATGGGCTTTGTGACGGGCCCGAACTGCGCGCCCTGTCCGCCCGGTGCGGCTGGCTGGCGGCGCTTCCGGCTCGCTGCCGCGACGCTCATCCATCACGAAGTGGCGATGTTCCTGACCGTGCTGGTGATTGGCGGCGCCACTTGGGGGCAGCCTAACCAGACCGCGACCCTCACCTTCACGCTGCTGTTCGTCATGCGGCTGTCAGCAAAGTTCAATATTTTTGCCGGTGTGCCCCACCTGTCGACCGAGATGATGCCCGATCACATGCGTTATCTTGCCAGTTATTTCCGTATCCGGCCGCCACGGCTGTTCTTTGCCGGCAGTGTCATGGCCATCGCGGCATTGGCGGCTTGGCTGGGCAATGCCGCCTTGCAAGCGCAGGATGGGATCGCCACTTGCTATGCCTTGGCCTTTGCACTTGTGGTGCTCGCCTTCATCGAACATGGCTTTTTGGTCGTCCCTTGGCAGGACAGCAGCCTGTTCCGCTGGGCGCTGCGGGATGCACAACGCCGGGTCCGTCCGGCAATTTCTGATAGCAACGGTGGCTGATCGCTAATAACCAGAAAAGGAAATACGCTTGCAGCCCCGGAAACCAGAGGGCAATAAGCGTTGGGGAGACTCAAATGGATTATGAAGCCCATTTTCAGGCTGCGCTCGATGGCCTGAAGGAACGCGGAAATTACCGTGTGTTCGCCGAGTTGCAGCGTCGCAAGGGTGAATATCCGCGCGCGACGCGCCACCTTGAAAATGGCGAGAAGCAGGAAGTTACCGTCTGGTGCTCCAATGATTATCTCGGCATGGGGCAGCATCCCGCCGTGATCGAAGC
>CAJAHV010000171.1 GCA_903939555.1 uncultured Alphaproteobacteria bacterium
GCCTTCAGTGGCAAGGATCCGACCAAGGTCGATCGCTCCGCCGCCTATATCACCCGTTACCTCGCCAAGAATATTGTCGCCGCCGGGCTGGCACGCCGCTGCACGATACAGCTGAGCTATGCCATCGGCGTTGCCGAGCCGCTGTCGGTCTATGTCGATATGCACGGCACCGGCACGGTGGCCGAGGGCGCCATCGAAGCCGCACTCTCCGATCAGGCGAAGATCGGTTTCAGCCTGACGCCCAAGGGCATTCGGAACCGCCTCGGCCTCAACAAGCCGATCTACCAGCGCAGCGCTGCCTATGGTCACTTCGGCCGCCAGCCCGATGCCGATGGCGGCTTTTCCTGGGAAAAGACCGATCTGGTCGAAAAACTGAGAGCAGCGGTCGCCTGAAGCCGAGCGGCGCTGGTCAGCGATAGACCAGCGCCGAATCACTCAGGTCGATGGTCGGGAACTCTTTCTTTTCGGTCCCGTAATCCTGACTATGGCGCCATTCGTGTTTTGATCCGGCGCGCGGCAACAAGTGCATGCCGCGCTGCAGATAGCCGCTGTTCATGTTGTCGGCATCGATCCACGGGCCCAATGTCATATCGACATCTTCGGGGCGCAGCGCCGGCACCACCGATGTCAAACCCTTGGCATCCATGTGGTTGAGCAGGCGACAGACGAAATCGGCAACCAGATCGGCACGCAGCGTCCAGCTGGCGCGGAAATAGCCAAACACCCAGACCATGTTGGGTACGCCGGTGAACATCATGCCGCGCCACGTTACGGTCTGGCTGAAATCGAGCGGCTGGCCATCGATCCGAAAGGCGATATCGCCCAAGGGACTCAGGTTGAAGCCTGTTGCCGCGACGATCAGGTCGGCTTCCAGCGTCTCGCCCGACTTCAGCACAATCCCGCCGGCGATGAAATGGTCGATCTCGCCGGTGACCACGCTGGCCTTGCCGGCACAGATTCCGGCGAACAGATCGCCATCGGGCACGAATGCCAGCCGCTGTCGCCACGGCCGGTACTGCGGCGTGAAATGGCGCATGTCATAGCCCTCGGGCAGCAGCACACGCACGCCTTCGATCAGCTCGGCGGCGACAAGGTCGGGCTCTTCATAACTGCGCCGGGTGATCTCGGCCTGTGCGAAATTGCGCTCGCGCCGGGCGATGTCATGGATGATCGCGTCATCGACTTCGAGCAGCCGCAGCTTGTCGACAAGTTCATTGGCATTGAGCCCCGGCATGAAATAGGTCGGTGAGCGTTGCAGCATGGTGACATGTGCTGCCGTGCCCGCCATCGCCGGCACAATTGTCGCCGCCGTCGCGCCCGAACCGATGACGACGACGCGCTTGCCGGTGTAATCAAGCTCTTCGGACCATTCCTCACTATGGACGATCTGTCCCTTGAAATCCGACATGCCCGGCCATTCGGGCATATACCCCTGATGATGACGGTAATAGCCTTGACACATCCACAGGAAGCCGGCGGTGAAATACCGGGCGTCGCCGGTATCGGTGCGCACCGCAGTGATCGTCCAGCGCTTTGCCTCGCTCGACCATTCGGCGTTGGTAATACGGTGGCCGTAGCGGATGTGTCGACCGAGATCATTCTCGTCGATCACCTCGCCAAGATAGGACTGGATTTCAGCTGCGGTGGCGATGGGCGGGCCCACCCAGGGCTTGAAGCGATAGCCGAAGGTATACAGATCACTGTCAGACCGGATGCCGGGGAATGTGTGGGTCAGCCACGTGCCGCCATAGCTGCCCTCGGCCTCCAGCACGACAAAACTGGTCCCGTGGCGCTGATCGCGCAAGTGCCAGGCGCCACCAATCCCTGAAATGCCGGCGCCGACGATCAGAACGTCGAAATGCTCGCTGGCTCTGTTCTCGCTGGCACCTGCCATGGCAGTCCTCTCCCCATGCTTTCGGGCAATGCTGGCACGCTCTGGCAGCATGTCGTTGATCGATATCAAACGCGTGGCGCTTCCCAAATGCAAGCGCCTGCGGCATTGGCAAGGCAATGATGCCCGATCCCGCCTCCATCCGCCGGCTCTATGGCCGCCGCACCGGCCACAAGTTGCGCATCGGCCAGGCCGCGCTGGTCGAAGACCTGCTGCCCCAGCTCGCCGTACCGGAAACCGGGCCGCTTGATGCCGCCTGCCTGTTCGGCAATGACCGGCCGCTGTGGCTGGAGATCGGCTTTGGCCGCGGCGAGCACATGGCGGCGCAGGCGGCGGCCAACCCGAATGTCGGTATCATCGGCGCCGAGCCTTTCCTCGACGGCGTGGTCGGCGCCCTGCTCGAAGTGCGCGATCGCGGACTGACCAATATTCGCCTGCACAATGGCGATGCGCTCGACGTGCTCGACCGCCTGCCCGATGCAAGCCTCGACCGGGTATTCCTGCTGCACCCCGACCCGTGGCCCAAGGCGCGCCATGCCAAGCGGCGCTTCGCCAACCCGGGGCCGCTGGCGATCATCGCCCGTGTGCTGAAACCGGGCGGCGAGTTTCGGCTTGGTACCGACCACCCAGTCTATTGCCGTTGGGCAATGCTGCAAATGGCACAGTCACCCGATTTCGACTGGCTTGTCGAAAGTCCGGTCGATTTCCAGGTTCGTCCTGATGACTGGCCGCAGACCCGGTACGAAGCCAAGGCAAGGCGCCTTGGCCATGAAGTCTGGTACTTCCGCTATCGGCGGCGTGACTGACGTCGTTCGAACCAACGCTCGCGATCAGGTGACGCGGGCGATGGCGATGCAATTGGAAAGCGACCTGGCAAGCGCCTTGTGGATCGATTGACCAACCGGCGACAGCGCTATAGGCCTTTTCAGCGTGATGACATCTTTTCTCGATTTTGAAAAACCCGTGGCGGCCATCCAAGGCCGCGCCGCCGATTATCGCGCCGCCGGCGATGAAGCCGGTGCCAAGCATGCGGAAGGCGCGGCGCGTCGGCTGCTTGCTGAAACCTACGCTCGGTTGACACCTTGGCAAAAAACCCAGGTCGCCCGTCATCCCAACCGCCCGCACTTTGGCGACATGGTCAAGGCGCTGGTCGACGATTTCACGCCGCTGGCCGGCGATCGCGCCTTTGGCGAAGATTTTGCCATCATCGGCGGGCTCGGCCGACTGCGCGGCAGCGGTACGCCGGTCATGGTCATCGGACATGAAAAGGGCAATGACACCACGACCCGAGTAAAGCACAATTTCGGCATGGGTCGGCCTGAAGGCTATCGCAAGGCAATCCGCCTTATCGAGATGGCCAGCCGCTTTAATGTGCCGGTCATCACGCTTGTCGATACGGCGGGAGCCTTTCCCGGCCTCGATGCCGAAGAACGCGGCCAAGCCGAAGCCATTGCCCGTGCCACCGAAGCCTGCCTCGCCGCTGAAGTGCCGGTCATCGCCGCGATCACCGGCGAAGGCGGATCGGGCGGTGCCGTAGCGCTGGCGGCCGCCGACCGGGTGATCATGTTCGAACATGCCGTCTATGCGGTCATTTCGCCCGAAGGCTGCGCCAGCATATTGTGGCGGACTGCAGACAAGGCCAACAACCATGCTCCCGAAGCTGCCGAAGCGATGCGGGTGACCGCTGCCGACCTCAAGAAGCTGGGCGTTATCGATACCATCGTTTCTGAACCGCTGGGCGGCGCACATCGCGACCCGTCAGCAGCGATAACCTCCTTGTCGATGGCGCTGGCTGCCGAACTGACACCGCTGCTGGCAATGGACCCGGTCTTGCTGCGCCGGGCGCGACGCAACAAGTTCGTGGAAATGGGCCGTCTGGCATAGGGTGTAGGTGACACGTGGTCGCTGGAGCCTTGCTCGCCACACGACTGCTTGCCACAGCCACTTTGGCGCAGGTGCCCGGCCCGTCGGAGAATGATCATGCCCAAGGTGCCAAGGCACATTCGCAACTCGTGGAGCCGTTCAACGGCTCCCAGAAGGGTGCGTATGGCTGGTGATGATCACCAAGTGCGTTTCCTGAGGTCGAACGATCTTTGCAGTGAAACTTGGCTGGCAGCCGGCGATCGCGTCAAGCTGATTGTCCTGAACTGATGCAACGGATCGATGTCGTCGCGGTGGCACTGATCGATAGCGATAACCGGGTGTTGGTCGCACAACGACCGCCGGGTAAACCACTCGCGGGCTTGTGGGAATTTCCCGGTGGCAAGATAGAAACCGGCGAGAGGCCCGCCACTGCGCTGGTGCGGGAACTCGCCGAGGAGCTGGGGATACGCGTCGCCGAGGCGGATCTGCATCCGTTGACGTTCGTCGCTCATGACTATTCGGATTTTCAACTGTTGTTGCTGCTCTACACCTGCACCCGCTGGAGCGGACAACCGGCGGGCGATGAAGGCCAACCAATCGCCTGGCACAAGCCCGCAGCGCTCGGCGCGTTGGCAATGCCGCCGGCTGATGTACCTTTGTTGGCACCGCTACAGGCTTTTGTTGCTGGCAAGTGACAGCCCGGCTATTGGCGGGGTGTATTTGCTGGGGCCAGGATCCACGCCATGAAAATTCTCGCCGGTAACGGCAATCCCGAACTTGCACTGGCGATCGCCGACTATCTCGACATGCAGCTCACATCGGCATCGGTACGGCGCTTTGCCGACGAGGAGATCTTTGTCGAAGTGCATGAAAACGTCCGCGGCGAGGATGTTTTCGTGGTCCAGCCGACGGCGGCGCCCGCAAATGACAATTTGATGGAATTGCTGATCTGCATCGATGCGTTGCGCCGCGCCTCGGCGCGCCGCATTACGGCCGTGGTGCCCTATTTCGGCTATGCAAGGCAGGATCGCAAACCCGGGCCGCGTACGCCGATTTCGGCCAAGCTGGTCGCCAACCTCATCACCAAGGCCGGAGCCGACCGGGTATTGTCAGTCGATCTCCACGCCGGGCAGATCCAGGGCTTTTTCGACATCCCGACCGACAATCTCTATGCCGCACCAGTCATCGCCGCCGATATCGAATCGCGGCTGGCAAAGCAGGACCTCGTCGTCGTGTCACCCGATGTCGGCGGCGTCGTTCGTGCCCGCGCGCTGGCCAAGCGGCTTGGCAATGCCCCGCTGGCTATTGTCGACAAGCGCCGCGAACGTGCTGGCGAATCCGAAGTGATGAACATTATCGGCGATGTGCGCGGCAAGATGTGTGTCCTCGTCGATGACATCGTCGATTCGGCTGGAACACTTTGCAACGCCGCTGCCGCGTTGCTCCAGGCCGGCGCGATCGGGGCTACCGCCTATGTAACGCATGGCGTGCTGTCAGGCGGCGCCGTCGCACGCGTCGATGGCTCGGCGCTGACCGAACTCGTTATCACCGATTCGATCGCGGCGGTCGCATCGGTGAAGGCGGCAAAGAAGATCCGCCGTATCACCATTGCGCCGCTGGTCGCAGAGGCGATGCGCCGGACCAGCGAGGAAAGCTCAGTCAGCTCGCTGTTCGATTGACCGGTTTCAGTTGCCCATGGACCGGATGATGACCCGGCCATCGGGCAGATAGACCTTTTCCGCCGTCACATACTCGCCCTTGGCGGTGCAGATGCCGCCGGGATCCTTGTCGCGGATCCGGGCGCAGAATTCCGTGTCGGGGCGCGGCGCCGGCTGCGCGGCGAGCGGCACAGCGCCAGCGATCGCAACGGCTAGAACAAGGGCCGAAACCAAGGGTCGCATCATGGTCCACTTTCAACAGGCGGATGTGTGCCTTGGCGATCTTATAGGACAAACTGGCTTTCGCATCCATGAATGCTCGGGGCCGCTTCCCCGTCCCGGCAAAAGCCCCTAAGCGATACATACGATGCCGCCCCGAAACGCCCGCCTGACCATCGATACGGCCGCACTGGTGGCTAACTGGCGCCGTTTCGCCAAGGCTGGCGGCGCGGCAGCTTGCGGCGCCGCGGTCAAGGCCGATGGCTATGGTGTCGGCGCCCGCGCCAGTGCCCAGGCGCTGGTTGCCGCCGGTTGCCGCGATCTTTTCGTCGCGCACTGGCACGAGGTTGAAGCACTGACCGGCATCGACGCCCGTATCGCGGTTCTGCATGGCTTCGGCGCCGACGAAATGGCGACAGCATTGGCATCCCCCGCCGTGCCGGTGCTGGCAACCCCCGCGCAGGTCGCGGCGTGGAAGCCCACGGGCCGGCCGTGCGATGTGATGGTCGATACTGGGCTCAACCGGCTCGGCCTGTCGCCCGGCGAAGCCCTGTCAGGCCTGCTCGACGGGCTGCAGCTCGACACGCTGCATTCACACCTTGCCTGCGCCGAAATCGCCGGCCATCCGCGCAATGAACTGCAACGGGCACGCTTTGCCGATCTGGCTGCGCGTATTCCGGCGCGGCGCCATGCGCTGGCCAATTCAGGCGGTATCGGGCTTGGCCCCGGCTATCATTTCGCACTCACCCGGCCCGGCATCGGGCTTTATGGCGGTGGCCCTGCCCCTGATGGCGGACATCTGGCGGCAGTGGTGGCGCTGTCGGCGCGCATCCTGCAAATTCGCACCGTCGCTGCCGGCGATTCCATCGGCTATGGCGCGACCTACACCGCGCCGCACGACCTGCGCATCGCTGTCGTGGCGCTGGGCTATGCCGATGGCTATGTGCGGTCACTGTCCAACGCCGGCGCGGCCTTGGCAGGCGACGTGCGCTGCCCGGCGGTCGGGCGGGTTTCGATGGACATGGCGGCTTTCGATGTCAGCGCCGCCCCCGCATTGTCCGAAGGCGATTTCCTCGATATCGATTTCGATCTCGCCAAGACTGCCGCTGCGTCGGGCCGCAGCGAATATGAGTTGCTTACCGGGCTCGGCGCTCGCTATGCCCGGGTCTATACATGACCGGCCTCGCCACCACTTTTGCACACGCCCTGATCGCCTTGGGCAGCGTCATCATCGCGCTGCTCGGCTCGATCGGTCGCTTGGCGCGCTTTGCGCTGACCGCTCTGGGCCGGCTGGTGCGGCCGCCCTGGTATCCGGCGCAATTGTTCGAACAGATGCTGGTCATCGGTTATTTCTCACTGCCGGTCGTCGGGTTGACCGCGCTGTTCACCGGATCGGCGCTGGCGCAGCAAATCTACATCGGCGGCAGCCGTTTCAACGCAGCCGCCACGGTGCCGGCGGTGACGGTCATTGGCATCGTGCGCGAACTCGGGCCGGTACTCGGCGGGTTGATGGTCGCAGGCCGGGTATCGAGCGCCATGGCGGCCGAAATTGGCACGATGCGGGTGACCGAACAGATTGACGCGCTGACGACGCTGCGCACAGATCCGTTCCGCTATCTTGTCGGCCCGCGCATCATCGCCGCCGTGCTGGTCATGCCAGCACTCGTACTGGTTTCGAACGCGCTCGGCGTAATGGGCGGCTGGCTGCTTGCAACCGGGCGACTAGGCTTCAACTCGGCGGCCTACCTCAACACCACCGCACAGTTCCTCAAGACTGACGATGTCATCTCGTCGATGGTCAAGGCGGCGGTCTTCGGTTTCTTCATCGCGCTGATGGGCTGCTATCATGGCTATCACTCGTCAGGCGGTGCCGCCGGGGTCGGCCGGGCGACGACCAACGCCGTGGTCTCGGCGTTCATCCTCATCCTGTTATCCAATCTCATCATAACCGTGATCGTCTTCGGGTCATGACCGCCAAGATCGAACTTTCCGGGGTCAAGAAGCACTTTGGGCACAAGGTCGTGCTCAGCGGTGTCGATCTCGCCATCCAGCCGGGCGAATCACTCGTGATCATCGGCGGGTCGGGTACCGGCAAATCGGTGATGCTGAAATGCATCCTGGGGCTGCTGACACCCAATGCTGGCACCATCGGTGTCGATGGCTCCAGCGTTGTAGGCCTGTCGGCACGTGCGCTGGCAGCACATCAGGCGCGCTTCGGCATGTTGTTCCAGGGCGGCGCACTGTTTGATTCGCTCCCCGTCTGGCGCAACATCAGCTTTGCCCTTGCCGGCCCGGCGGCAGAACGGCGGGCGGCGGCGATCGACAATCTTTCCCGGGTCGGCCTTGGCGCCGATGTCGCCGATTTGCGGCCGTCGGAATTATCGGGCGGCATGCAGAAGCGCGTGGCACTGGCGCGGGCCATCGCGGCGCGACCCGAAATACTGTTCTTTGATGAACCCACGACCGGGCTCGATCCGATCATGGCCGATGTCATCAACAATCTCATCCGCACGCTGGTCACCGATTTGAAGATCACGGCACTGACAATCACCCACGACATGGCGAGCGTGCGCAAGATAGCCGATTCTGTCGCCATGCTTCATGAGGGCCGGATCGTCTGGCATGGCAGTCGGGATGGCATCGACTCCGCCGACAACCCCTTTGTCGATCAATTTGTCCATGGCCGGGCCGACGGGCCGATCAAGATGCAATTAAGAAAGCTTTGAGCGCTCCGTCATAGGGAGCCGCCGAACTGTCCGTGCTGCTGGAACGGACCGCCGATGACGACAGCTAAATATCTGAATTATATTACCAACATGCATCTGTATAAATTTTCGGCATCGTGCTGCCCACGTTGACCGAACGCACCAACGCGGAAGATATTTTTTCAGCAGGTTTATGTGACAATCTGGCGGGAGGCGGCGGAGTTTGGCCCGGCTCGCGCCATCCCCGCAACATGGACGGCAAAGCGCTGCACTCGCGATGCTGGTCCGTGGCGAGGAGGGCCCATCGCGCAGCCTAGAGGCGTGTGCGCGGGCTCAAAAAATGGCTCCGGATATGGCCGCCCGTCACACCGGGGAGCGCAAGCAAGAACCAGCGCCAGGACTTTCGCGTTTGCAAATAACCAATGGCGAGCAGTGATTGTGACGACACCCAAGCGGGGTCGGTTGATCATTAACAGCAAAACGATACTTTACGAAAACAGACAATTGTCTCGATCATCTTAGCGCCCACGAAAACGGCCGACGCGTCCTATTGAGGACACGCCGGCCGATTTGTTCACACCGAATAAGAATCCGGCGACGTTTACTTCAGGTGGCGAGCAAGATGCTTGTTCATTTCGAACATCGAACACTCATCCACACCGAAAACCTTCTTCAGGTTGGCATCGGCGACGATCTGGCGCTTGTCAGTCGGCTTTTGCAGGTCATGCTTCTTGATGTATTCCCACACCTTGCTGACGACCTGACCGCGTGGCAGCTGGTCTTTGCCGACGATTACGGCGAGTTCGGCCGACGGCGTCAGCGGCTTCTGCAATGCATCGATCTTCTTGCCCGCGGGCTTGGCTGCTTCTGCCATAGGTCTCCCCTTTCATACGCACTTGACGCCGTCCGACGTGGCGGCACCTTCTTTGCTATCTCCTTGCTTAACCGAACTTAGCCGTCACGCAACTGTCTCGATACGTCTTCGATCGAAGATTCGTTCATTTCGAGACTTTCCATGTCCTGTTGGACGCCCCGCAGGATGCGTGCGGCGAATTCTCGATGCATAAGGCCGCGTTCATGGCCGGCGGCGCGGTCGGGCGCAAAGGCTTCGATATCAGCGCGGGTGATGCTGCCCTTGGCATCGAGCAGGCGTTCGACGGTGTCGAGGCGTTCCTTCACCACCGCGACTTCGCCAGCCAGCGCCATGACGATCGACAGGATACGGTCGCTCGCCGGGTCCTCGAGATATTTCGGGCGGGCGCCTTTGGCGCGAGCACCGGCGCGGGCGATCCAGTCGATGGTTTCGGCAGTCATTCCGCGGCCTCCCGCAATTCGGCGCGATTCTTCCAGGCGCCATAGGCATGCCAGACGGCAGCGCGGCCGAAATCCTCGGCCTCGCCCTCCACCGAGGGGGGGAATACCGTGGCGTCGACGACGGCGCGGACCTTCGCCTCAAACTGGTCAGCGCGCGGCAGGCCGGCGGTTTCGAGCACGTCGTGCATGTCGAAGGCGTGCATCGCCGACCAGAAGGGTTCGTTGTTGTTGAAGGCATCCCAGTCGCGCATGAACTGTTCGAACAGCGGCATATCGGCGGTATATTGCGGCTGTTCGAGATGAAGCATCAATCCGCCCGGCGCCAGCACACGCGCGCCCTCGGCGATAATGCGCGGCAGGGATTGACCAGATGTTTCATGCAGGAACATCGTCGTCTGCACCCAGTCGAAATAACCATCGGGGAAGCGCGACAGGTCTTCGGCATCGGCCTGAACGAAGCGGATGTTGTCGACCCCCAGCGAGCGCGCCCGGGCATGGCCGTAGCGCAGGACGGGCGCGGCGGTATCGATGGCGATGACCTCGCAATCGGGGAAGGCCTGCGCCAGCGGCACAGCGCTGTGGCCGACGGTGACACCGATATCGAGAATGCGGCGCGGCTGCCAGCCGGGGCGGGTTTCCCTTGCCCATTTCGCCAGCGCCTGGCCACCGCCATCCGACAGCGCACCCATGCCGCCGCCGGTGGTAACGAAGATCCCACAATCGTAATTGGCACCCGCCGAAACGTCACCGGGGCGCTCCTCCCCATGATAACTGCCAGGCATGCAATGGATATCGACGGCTTTTTGGTAGCGCGGGATGGTGATGGCCGGATCGAGTTCCAGCCCGTCACCATTGCCGCTGGCGGCGCGGGCGCGGGCATCGAGATCGTCCAACTGACGCAGTACGATTGAGCGGCCGTTCTGTTGGCGCATTTCCATGTTATTGCGTTTCAGCGCCGACCAGAAACGGTGGTACGGATCGGCATTCATGGCGCGGCGCACCTCGAAACGGTCCTGGGGCTCGCGGTCATGCTCGGCGATGAACTTGGGCAGGGCGCGGCGTTCATAGGCCAGCTTGTTGCCCGGGCCGAGCGTGCCGGCGACATGCTTGTTGAGGTTGGCGAGAAAGTTGAAGCGCGCGCGCTCATCATGCGAGGCGTGCGGGAAGACACCGTGTTTTCCGACGGCGCTGTACGGCGGCGGAATATCGTCATGAATAGCCATGTCTGCTCCTTTTTGCGATCGGGAACCGATGAGCGTCCCTGATAATATCAGTCAACCGTGCAAACCTTGCCTCGACATTGATGCAAATCAAATTCATCCTGCATCGCTCAATCGAGCAATTACCTGTTCCTGCCCGCGCTTGAAATGGTCGCGATCAGGAATGACCGCAGCGTGGTCGTCGATAAGGGAGTTGGCAGGCTGCTCCTGCCCGGCGTAGGCGGCGAACAACTCGAGGCGCTGACGCGACAGATAGTTCGTCATCCCCGGCTTGCGGTTTGCGCGGCGGAGGGCGGCGAACTCCAGATCGGCAAAGGCAGTAAAAGTTTCACCACTGTTCGATTCGGCCAGAACATTGCCTTTCCAGTCGATGATCGCTGAATTGCCATCGGCCGAGGCAAGCGGCATCGGTGTACCGCTGATACCAGCGGTATTCGCGCTGACGACATATCCAAGGTTTTCGATGGCGCGGGCGCGGCGAACAATTTGCTTGTGGGTCGGATTGGGCGAGCCGATCTCCGACGAGCACTGCACGAAAACTTGTGCACCACGCAGCGCCAGAGCCGGAGCGATTTCGAGGTAGAGAATTTCTTCCGAAGCGATTGCCGCCGAGCGCCCAATCTCGGTGTTGGCCACTGGGAAAACACCGTCGAGGCCGTAAATGTCGAGGTATTTTGAGCAGACTTCATGAGGCGTCGACTGCATGGCGACAGCAGCGTACAATGAAGGATTGGTCAATGCTCCGGCGCCGAAAAATCGGGGTAGCGGCCAAGCGTCAGCGGCAACAGCGCCCCAAGTGCGAACAACCCGATGGCAACAGCGAGCATTGCATCATAGTTGCCAGTCGCATCGCGCACGGCGCCGTAAATGGCGGGCGAAACCGCAGATCCGATGCCGAAGGGCATATAGAGCAAGCCATAGATCTTGCCGTAATGCGCCATGCCGAAATATCGCCCCGCCAGATAGGCAATCAGGTCGCTTTCGGCACCGGCGGCAAAGCCCAGCAGCAGTGCGCCAGCCATCAGGTTGCTGATCGGGCCTCCTGTACCCATCAAAAGCCAGCACGACAGCGCCGGCGACAACAGGATCGGCACCAGCACCGCCGGTGCCCAGAAACGATCGAACAGGAGCCCGGTAATGACACGGCCGGCGAGGATGCCGACAGCCATGACGCTCATCACCGTCGCTCCCTGCGCCGCTGAAAAACCATGCAGGCCGACAATCTGGATCATGTTTATGAACACCCCGCCATAGGCCAGCGCCACCAGCGCGATCGACAGCCAGATCACCCAGAGCCGGTAACCACGCACCGCCTGACCCACCGTCAGTCCGGTCAGATTGCCTTGCGCATCGCTGATGCCCGCCGGGCGTTCAGCAACAGTCGGCTCGCGAAACAGCCATAATGACAGCGGTGTAGCAACCAGCAGTGGTAGCAGCGCGAGGGTGGGAAAGACGACGCGCCAGCCGCTGCCAAACAGCTTGCCGTCGATTGCTGCCTGCGCCAATTGCGGCACAATGATGCCGGCGAGGCTGGTACCAAGCAGCATGATCCCGAGCGCGAGACCACGACTCTTGAGGAACCACATGTTGATTGCCCGGCTCCAGGTAACCGGCGTCGAGCCAATGGCGACAAGGCCCACCAATGCCCAAAGTCCGTACCAGGCCAGCAGCGACGGCGGCATCAAGGCGAAAAGCGCAAAAGTAAGCGAAAATCCGACCAGCGAGGCGATGGCGATCCGGCGCACCCCCCAGCGGTCACTGGCCCAGCCGTAGACGGGCGCCAAGAGAGAGGCGACGATCCCTAACAGCGTAATGCCAAGGCTGATCTGTAGAAAGCTCCAGCCGAGTTCGGCATGAATGGGTCCGATTATGGCGGGCAAGACGTTGAACGGCAACGGCGACGCCCCGCAACCCACGCCGATCATCGCGGCGAACAGGACGCGGCGGCCGTTACGAAATTCGGACATTAGTGCACCCTTGCGCTGCGAAGCGGAGCGGACTCGGCGCAGCCAAGCCGCCCAAGCGGCACGAAAGAGCACAAGGCGATCATGGCACCTCCGGCGCTAGGACGTCAGCAGGTTAGAAACAAGCCGTTAGGAATGGGCCTATGCCGGAACCGGACAGATCGGCACGCAGGACACTGCGCCCTTTCTCTGACCGGTCTTGCGCCCGTCAGCGGGTATGCGCCGCGCTAAACGCGCGGCGCAATCTTTCAAAACACCCGCTTTGCCCGGATCTGCCAAGTCCGCGGCGGATTGAGATAGTTGAAGTTGACAAGGCTGGATTGCGAGAACTGCTTGTCAAAACAGTTCTCGCATTCGAGACTCAGCGTCCAGTTATTGTCGTCCGTCCGCATCGTCAGTGCAGCGCTGACTTGCCAGAAACTTTCAGTCAACGAGCCCGCGATCACGTCGCCGCCGAACGGATTGGCCGGATAGATGACGCCACTCGGTGTGGCGATAGTGCCGGTGTAGATCGTGGCACCAGCGGTGCCGGTTTCCAGGCTGGCCCGGTACAGCGCGTTGACCGACGGGGTCAGGATGACGCCGGCCGACGGAATGGCGAAGTCATAGGAACCGCCAAAGGCGATGCTGAAGTCCGGGGTTCGAACCGGGGTGGCGATGTTCCCATTGGCATCGATGATGCCGGCGGCGCAATCCGGTGCGTTGTTGGCGCCCGCGCCCAGTGGCACCCGCTTGGCGGCAAGCTGCGCGAGGCAGTCGATCTGCTGCTTGCGCACCGACTTCACGCCATATTTGTTAGGCAGCAGCGTCTCGGAGACCTTGTACTTGTCGTCCTGGTAACCGGCATTGGCATAAAGCGTCAGGCCCTTGACCGGCACCGCGCTGATTTCGACTTCGAGACCCTTGTTCTGATAGTCGGCGAAATTCTGGGTGATGAAGGTCACCCCGCCGCTGACCGGATCGACGAACGCCGAAGGCGTCTGCAGATCCTTGGTTTCCAGCCAGAAACCGGTGACGTTCAGGCGCAGGCGGCGATTGAACCACTCGGTCTTGCCACCGACTTCATAGCTCCACACCTTTTCCGGATCGAACGGCAGCAGCGTGTTCGGTGCCGAACCCCGGGCGTTCCAGCCGCCAGACTTGAAACCGCGCGTCGCACTTGCAAAGAACAGCATGTCGTTATTGGGTTTGTAATTGATGGCGAAACGCGGTGTCCAGATCTTGGTGCGCTGAGCCGTCGGGATCGCCAGTCGACCTGTCGGCAAATCAACCGCCAGATTGGCTGTGGTGAGGCAAGTTGGCCGCGGCGTCGAGCACGTAGCGCGATTGTCGAAGATACTGATCGTCTTCTTTTCGTCAGTGTAGCGGATGCCACCGGTCAGCTTCAACTCGTCGGTGACGTTGAAATCAGCTTGGAAATAGCCGGCCTTGGCGGTCGCCGTATTGATCAGCGTGCGGTCGGCGAGCACCGCCGGAAAGCCGGTCGGGCCCGGAATGCCGAAAATCGGCCCGAGGTTGAAAACATCGGCAAAATCGGTGGTGTTGTTCTCATCGAAATAATAAAAACCGGTGACGAATTCGACACGACCGTCGAGCACTTTACCATTCAGCTTGAGTTCCTGGGTGAACTGGTTGTGCTTGCCGTCATTGGTAATGACGAAGCCGCCGGTCGGATAACCATTGGCGACGGGGAAAGGGTTGGCGACGCTGGGCAGGCCGCGGCCATCGGCGAAATCGAGCAGATACTGCTGCTTGAGATTGATGAAGCCAGTGATGGCGTTGAGGGTAAAATCTTCGCCGAGCGCCAATTCGAGGTTCGACGTGTACATCTGAGTATCGGTTTTATTGCCGAGCCCGTAATTCGCCTTGCGCCCTGAAATACCCAGCGTGGAGAATGGAGTGGTCGTCCCGGGACCATATTTCGTGCGGATACCGGTCGAATTGAAACGACCGTTGCAGTTCGCCGGATTCAGAGGATCACAGTTGAAATTGATCAGGTTCTCGCCATCGTTGCGCATGTACGTGCCGGCAACATTCCAGGTCAGATTTTCGGTCAGCTTGAGTTGCAGCGCACCCCGCAGGCCAGCAAGATCGCTGTCATTGTTGCGTTCACCGGTCTTGGTGTTGATGGCATAGCCATCGTCATCCTGAAAATAACCAGAAATCTTTACCTGCACCATCTCGTTAAGCGGCAGGTCGATCGAACCGCGGATCAGTTTCTTGTCATAAGAACCATAGGCCGCTTCCAAGAATCCACCGAGCGTGTCAGAGGGACGCTTCATGATGACGTTGACGGCGCCGCCGGTGGTGTTGCGGCCGAACAGCGTGCCTTGCGGGCCGCGCAGCACCTCGATCCGGTCGAGATCGAAAAAGGCAAAGTTGTTGCCATTCTGGCGCGACATGTAGATGTCGTCGACATAGGTGCCGACCGGCGGATCGAAGGTGGCGATGGTTTCGGTATTACCGAGACCGCGGATGTAATAAGCGTTCGCTGAACCTAACCCGGTATTGTTCGATCCGAACAGATTTGGGACATACTGGATCAACTGAAGTGGCGTCGCGATGCCGCGCTGCGACAACAGATCAGCCGAAAAAGCGCTGACCGCGATCGGCACGTTCTGCGACGATTCCTTGCGGCGCTGAGCGGTGACGATGATGTCCGGCAATAACTCGGAGTCATTGGTGACCGCCGCTGAAGCGCCTGTCGCTGTCTGCGCCAGCGCCGGGACACCGGGCAAAAGGCTACTGGCAATCGTCGCAGCAAGCAGGGCTGCGCGGCCGTCGCTACGGATATTACGTTTGGTCACCATCATTTACTGAACCCCCATTGGCGCGACCCAAAGTCCCGCCCGCTCTACATTGCGCATCGATTTTGCCGGGTTTCCCCCACTTTGCAACAGATACGTCCGGACAAATCTTTGACACGCTCTTTTTTGCACGAGATAGTCGCGCTTGCGCAACAGTCGAAATGAACCTCCATGCCTGAAGACTCATGCCTGAAGAACAGCCTCAATTCCCATGGCGCCAGGCTTTTCTGCTGGTCAGCGCGCGCGTTACAGATCAAGTGCTGATGGGTGGATATGCTCGCGCCCGCGCGTCGTCGGGGCTTTATGCCCGGCACGGCGGGCATACCCTGTTCGCCGGCAAGGCGGCGGTGCCGCTGGAGGATTGGCCGCACGAAACCAGCGTGGTCTGCGGGCGCTTTCCAGCCGAAGCCTTTTGGGCTGGTGCACATTGGCAGGACGACGTGATGCCGCTGCGAGCCGGTGCCGGTGACTTTCACATCGCGATTTTCGAGGATCTGTGATGCTCTATGCGACGTTAGTCTATGCGCATCTGCTGTTGTTCGTGCTGTGGCTGGGAGGCGACCTTGGCGTTTTCGTTCTCGGCCAGCATTTTCGTATTCGCAGCTATTCGCTGGCCGAACGACTGACACTGCTCAAATTGCTTGTCGCCATCGATATGGGGCCGCGCTCGGCCTGGGCATTGATGGTGCCGATGTCGCTGACTTTGTTGTTTGTTGGCAATTGGTGGCCGGGGCTACCGCTGTGGGGCGTCGCTTCTGCTTGGGCAGTCGGGTTGTTCTGGCTATGGCTGGTCTGGGACGCGCACGCTCATGACCTCACACCGCGCGCGGCCCGAGACCGCCGCATCGAAGGCTGGCTGCGCTATGCGCTCACCGCCTTCTACCTTGGCCTTGGTGGGTCTTCACTGGCCGTCGGTGCACCATTGGCCGAACACTGGCTGGCGTTAAAGGCGTTGCTGTTCGGACTGATCTTCGCCGCTGCGATCATGATCGACCATGCCTTCAAGCCTGTCGGGGTACAGTTGATGGCGCTGATCAACCAAGGTTCATCGGATGCCACCGAAATACCGTTACGTTCGACCATGGACGGCACGAGGCGCTGGGTATTCACCGTTTATGGCCTGCTGTTCGCCACGAGTTGGCTCGGATCGGTTAAGCCTTTTTAGATTCCTGGCGCGAACCGGATGGCGTATTCGGCCTGCTTCTAACGCGGCCCATCGCGGCCGGTGTTACTGGTATTGGGCCCACCGCCCAATCCGCCAGCACCGACACTACCCAGGTTGCCAAACAATTCTTCCAGGAAGCCGGTGTCACGGCCCAGCGTGACGGTCTTGTCCTTTTCGGGCGAGATGCGCGCCACCTGCTCCATGCCACGGCGTTCGACCTTGGCGACATTGCCTGCCTTGTCGAAGCTGATGATCAGGATCGACTGTTCGAGGACCTTGGGGTTGGCAAAGGCATATTGGCCCGTATTGCGCGAGACATAATACCATTCTCCGGCATCGAACTGCGCCGAAAAGGTCGGTCGGCCCAGCGTCTTGGCTACCGAATCACGATTATCGACACCCGGCTGAATCGACGTCAGCAGGGTTTCATCGATTAAATAGCCTTGCGACTGGCGAATACGGCTGCAGCCGCTGCTGGCCAGCGCCAAAGCGGTCAGTCCGACCAGCCAGAAACGGGTCCGGACAGAGGCACGGTTACGCATCACACTCTCCCAAACGTCGCAACCGGTTGCGCGACGCAGTGGCACGCTCAATATGGCATATTGCGGCCGCTTCCAAGCGGCGATGACAAATGGAACGCCCGATGTCGATTCTCTCTGCTCTCAGGCGCGTTGTCCGGGTCACTTTGCCCGGTGAAGCGCTCTATAATGCCGTGGTTGCCGAAGCGCGCCGCCCGGCCTGGTATCTGGAGGGCGCCGCGCCCGACACAATCGATGGCCGATTCGACATGGTAGCACTCATCCTGTCGCTGGTGCTGATCCGGCTGGAAGAAGATGGCGCGGCGCAATTGTGCGCCGATGTCACCGAATGCTTCATTGCCGACATGGATGGCTCGCTGCGCCAGGACGGCGTTGGGGATCAAGTCGTCGGCAAGCATATCGGCCGAATGGTCGCCGCGCTGGGCGGCCGCCTCGGGGCGTATCGTGACAGCCGCACCGACGATGTCGCCTTTGCCGACGCGTTGCGCCGCAACCTGTGGCGCGGCGAGCCGGTCGCAGACGCGGCAGTGGCGTTTGTGGTCGCCGAAGCGCGCGCCGTGGCGGCGCGGCTGACGGCGACATCGCTGGCACTACTGAGTGCGGGCACGGTGGCAACGGCCGCGTCAGAAGCGCGCGCATGACGCCGGAATTCTCACGCCCGCTGCGCGCCCATGAAATCGGCGGCAATCCGCGTCGGCAGGCCATCGAGGCGAACGAGGCCGAGCGCGCAGCGCTGGCGGCGCGCTTCGACCTGCTGGCGCTCGACCGGCTGGTCGCTGACATCACGCTGCGCCGTGACGCCGCCGGCATCCGCATTATCGGGCAGATCGATGCCGCCGGTGCACAGCCTTGTGTCGCCACCGCCGAGCCTGTGCCTTTCCTGATCACCGAGCCGGTGGCGCTGCTGCTTACCGAAAGCCTGCCCGAAGGCGACGAGATCGAGCTGGCCGATGCCGATCTCGACAGCGAGCCGTTGACCGGCGACGTGATCGACATCGGCGAGATTGCCGCCCAAGCCCTGGCGCTGGCACTCAATCCCTATCCGCGCTCAACCGCGCCGGCACCGGGCGTGATCAGCGAGGAAGCCGCGCGGGCAGCATCGAACCCGTTCGCGGTGCTCCGCAAGGGCTGAGGTGGCCCGGTCAGGCGCCCAAGTTGTGGCAACCCAGGCGGAAAACCGAGCGGCGGTGCGCACGCAGAACCGGTCGTCGCCCAATCACGGCGTCGGGGTGGCGCCAACCAGAGTGGCCATCATCCCTATCCTTAGCGTCTCATTGACAGGAAAAAGTGACCCGAAGTGCCCGCAGGATCAACGGCGACGCTTGGGCAGCAC
The DNA here is from genome assembly GCA_903939555.1 of uncultured Alphaproteobacteria bacterium. Lineage (GTDB taxonomy): Bacteria > Pseudomonadota > Alphaproteobacteria > Sphingomonadales > Sphingomonadaceae > Sandarakinorhabdus. The sequence goes on from CAJAHV010000171.1 coordinate 18,679, forward strand.
AACAGGCGCACAACCCGGTGCCTCTACGCAAAAAGTGCCGCCCGTTTCCGAGCGGCACTTTTCAGATTGAGGATGGTTCTATCAGACTTGCGGGGCAGGCTCGGTGAACCCGCCGCGACGCCCGGTCTTGGGGATTGCCGACGTGCCGGTGGCCGGACGTGAAGCCGGCGTACCGGTGGTCGCCGACCGGTCGATGGTTTCACCCGCCATGACCTTCTTGATCTCGTCCCCCGACAGGGTTTCGAGTTCGAGGAGAGCGGCGGCGAGCGCGTGCAACTGGTCGATATTGTCCGAAAGCACCTGCTTGGCGCGGTCGTAGCCGCTGGTGACGATGGTGCGCACTTCGGCGTCGATCATCTGGGCGGTCTGCTCGCTGACATTCTGGGTGCGCGTCACACTGTGGCCCAGGAAGACTTCTTCCTGGTTGTCAGCGTATTTCAGCGGCCCGAGCTTGTCGCTCATCCCCCATTGCGTCACCATCGAACGTGCCAGGTCGGTTGCATAGCTGATGTCCGACGAGGCACCCGAGCTGACCTTGTCGTAACCGAAGATCAACTCTTCGGCGACGCGGCCCCCCATCGAGACCGACAGGTTCGCGTACATCTTGTCGCGATGATAGCTGTACTGGTCTCGTTCCGGCAGACGCATGACCATGCCGAGGGCGCGGCCACGCGGGATGATTGTCGCTTTGTGGATAGGGTCCGATGCCGCTTCGTGCACCGAGACGACGGCATGGCCGGCCTCGTGATACGCGGTCATCTTCTTTTCGTCCTCGGTCATCACCATCGACTTGCGTTCGACGCCCATCAGTACCTTGTCCTTGGCGTCTTCGAAATCGCGCATCGAAACGAGCCGTTTGGCCCTACGCGCCGCAAGCAGCGCGGCTTCATTGACCAGATTGGCAAGATCGGCACCGGAAAAGCCGGGCGTACCGCGCGCGATCGTGCGAGCGTTGACATCCGGCGCCAGCGGCACCTTCTTCATGTGGACGGCAAGAATCTTCTCACGCCCCTCGATGTCCGGACGACCGACGACCACCTGGCGATCAAAACGACCGGGGCGCAGCAGTGCGGGGTCAAGCACATCGGGACGGTTGGTGGCGGCGACGATGATAATGCCTTCATTGGCATCAAAACCGTCCATTTCGACGAGCAGCTGGTTGAGCGTCTGTTCACGCTCGTCATTGCCGCCGCCCAGCCCGGCACCGCGCGAGCGGCCGACCGCGTCGATTTCATCGATGAAGATGATGCATGGCGCTGCCTTCTTGCCCTGTTCGAACATGTCGCGAACGCGGCTGGCGCCAACGCCAACGAACATCTCGACGAAATCTGAACCCGAAATATTGAAAAACGGCACATTGGCTTCACCGGCAATGGCGCGGGCGAGCAGCGTCTTGCCGGTCCCGGGAGGGCCAACAAGCAGCGCACCTTTGGGTATCTTGCCGCCAAGACGATGGAAACGGCCGGGATCCTTCAGGAAATCAACGATTTCCTGCAACTCCTCACGCGCTTCATCAATACCGGCGACATCATCAAATGTGACACGACCTTCCTTGGCGACCAGTAATTTAGCACGGCTCTTGCCGAAGCCCATGGCGCCGCGGCCAGCACCATTCTGCATCTGGCGCATCACGAAAATCCAAATGCCGATCATCAGCACGAAGGGCAAAATATTGATCAGCAACTGAGCCAACAGACTGCGGCTTTCTTCCGGTTTGGCATCGAAGCGCACATTCTTGCTGCGCAGCCGCGAAATCAGGTCGGTGTCACCTGGATTGTAGGTGCGAAAATCTTCATCCGACCCCGTCTTACCGACAATTTCAGCACCGCGGATCTCCACCGATTTGACAGCGCCTTCATCGACCTTGGTCAGAAAATCCGAATAGGCCAAAGCACTGCCTGCTCCACCGGATGGTGACGGACCCTGCATGACATTAACGACCACAACGAGGCCGAGGAGGATCACAAACCACAATCCGAGGTTCTTCATCCAGGGGCTGGGCGGGCGCTTGTTATTGTCGGCCATGGGCACGGCTTTCTGCGTAGGAGTCGACGTTAAAGATAAGCATGCCAGCCGCGCTTGCAATCAGCCTGTGCGCTTCTGCCTCGCCTTATACGACGTTTTAATCGGGTTTTCGGGCGCTTCGTCCGATTTGCCGGCGCGGCGGTGCACGGGTGAAGCGCCAAGGCGTACTGCCACATGCCTTTACCCCCGCCAACGTGGCAGCGCCGCCACTGTCGAGTCGCCCGATCAGCCGGGTGATGTCGGCGCCGCGCGGGACCGCATCGGGAACGAAATGGTGAATGGCCCGCACCACAAGCCGGCGCACGAGTGCCACCGGCAGGCCGGCGGCATCGAGTGACAATCCGGCATTATCGACGCTGGCCCGGCCTGCCCAGGCACGTTCTGTAACCCAATCGAGTGCCATCTCAGTTTCCGCGAGATGGGCGGCGCTGCCGGCAAGCTGCGCGGCATCGATCCAGCCAGTCGTCGCGAGCAGCCGCCGGGCATGAGTGCGATCGTAATGCGGGTCATCATTGGAGGGATCAACGACAGGCACGATGCCGGCATCAGCCACGATTGCCGCCAATACGCTGCGGCGCGTGCCAAGCAAGGGTCGCAGCAGCGTAACGCCAGCCCCCAACGACCGTTGCACCCGAATGCCCGCCAAACCGGCGCCGCTCCCGCGTGCCAACCGCATCAGCAGCGTTTCGGCCTGGTCATCGGCGTGATGGGCCGTGACCAGCACGCCGATACCGGCTGCGACGCAGGCGTCACGCATGAGCGCATAACGGGCGCGACGTGCCTCGGCCTGTACATTGGCGACAGGCTTGGTGCCGACCCAAGACAGCGTTGCATGCGAGACGCCACGGGCGGCACAGAGTGCGGCCACCTCGGCGGCTTCCAGCGCTGCTGCGGGACGCAAGCCATGATCAACAGTCAGCGCCAGAAGCCGGCCAGTATAGGTCGCCTGCGCGAGCAGCAGCAGCGCCACGCTGTCGGGCCCGCCTGACACCGCAATCGCCAGCCGTTCACCGCCATCGAGCGGGCGACCCAATGCCGCGTCAAGCAACGCGGCCAGATCAGGCATCCCCCGGCTCAGGCCGTGCACTTGGCTTTGATACGGAGCATCTTCGCCTCGGCTTTTTGTGCCGGGCTAAGCTTGGCGCCATAGACGCTGTCGAGCTCGCCGAGCACGCGGCAGGCGTCCTTGGGCTTTTTCAGCCCGTTCATAGCGCTGGCGAGGCCAATCAGCGCATCGGGAGCCCGATCATTGCGCGGTGCCGTCTGATAGAGTTCGAGATAAGCCTTGGCCGCCAATGCATGCTCATCGCGCAGCGCGTGTGACCGGCCGAGCCAATATTGCGCCTGGGGGATGCGCGGCGACTTAGGATAGCCGGCAATGAAATCGCTCATCGCCTGCTCGGTGCCGGGCCAATCCTTGGCTGTAACATTGACATAGGCTGCCTTCCACGCGGCGTCGGGTGTTACGTCCCGAGCCCCGGGCCGGGCCTCAGGCCGAATCTCAGGCTTTGCCACCGGCTTGGCAACTGGCTTGGATGGCATGACCATCGCGGCACCGGCAGGAGGCACAGGGGCGGTAGTGCCGCCACCTTCGAGGGCCGTCATGCGAAACTCCAAGTCCCCGCGCAGCTTCGCCTGGGCTTCCTCCAATTGGCGCACTTTGAACTGGCTGGCCTCGACTTGGCCGGTCAGGGTGCGCAACTGGCGCTCGAGTTCGCCAACCCGTTCGGCAAGGTCGACCAGCGGCGCCGTTGCCGGTGTGCCGATGGTGGCGGCGGCGGGAACGACGGGGGCCGTGATTTCGGGCTCGAAGAACTTGGGATCGGCTCCGGGAAACACTTTGCGCTGCACGGCGCGCATTTCGGATTCGAGCTTGCCAACACGTTTTTCCACCTTAACCGGATCAAGCTCCTGCGCTGGAGCGGCAAGCGGCATGAGCAAAAGCGCTACAAGCAACATCAGGCGCATCAGTTCAATTTCCCGGAATGGTGGCGATCGACCGCGATGCGCCTGTCAAAGGACGGGGCGCCACGACGGGCGGCGTGGCAATGGGCACCGCGATCGACCGGTCAGTCGCGACTACTGGCGCGCCGTCACCGGCCGGGGGGGCGCCGCGGGCAAGCAGGTTGGCCGGTAAAAGGCTGACATCGCGTACTGTTTCTACCGGCCCGCCGAGCGGCGGCAAAGCCCGGCCTCCAACGCTTACAGACAAGGCGCCGGCCATGCCGGTCCAAAGTGTCAGCCCGGGGCGGTCGGCGGGGATGGTAACGCTTTCACCAGCCGTCAAAACCCCGACTTTCAGCGTTTCACCGCTCGCCTTGTCCCAAATTTTTACCCAGACATCGCGTGATGCCGTTAGTACGACCGGACCGGTGGCAGCGGCGGCAGTCCCGGCTGGGATGGCGGGAACAGTCGCCGGCACGCCGACATCGCCGGCAGGTTCGGCGGTCACTAAGGGATCGGGACCTGAAGGTGCCGGCATGACCGAAGCAGTCATTTCAGGCGCCGCCGGCAGTGCGGGGTCAAACGCACCGGCCCCCCAAGCCGACAGACCTGCGATGATAACGATAATCGCGACCAGGCTCCCAACCCACAAACCAAGCGACGGCAGCCGGCGTTCGTCAAGAGGCTCCAAGCTTAACGGGGTCGGCACATGCGCGGATTTGGAAGTCTCGATGCGAAACTGGTTAGCCATCGTTTCGGAATCCAACCCGACAGTGCGGGCGTATGATTTCACGAAACCGATCGCATAGGGCAACGCGGGCAGATCATCATGCTTATCGGCTTCCAACGCTCTGAGATGCCGGATCGGCACGCGGGTTTCGCGCGCCACATCAGCCAATTCCATCCCAGCAGCGGTGCGCGCAGCCATCAGCATCGCACCGGTGCGCCTGGCGCCGAATTCAACCGCTTCCACGCCGCGATTCCCTCTTTTAGGCCTGCGCCGGGGCCGTTGCAAACCGCTGCCCGGCGCCGACGTAGCAACCGTTATACATGCTTCCTGTCTATCCCGGTGAGCACCCTTGGAGTCAATGCACCGCGAGATGTAAGCGGCTGTTCCTGCGCCCAATGGATTGAAGCGACCTTGTTGCATCGCATCAAAGAGGCTATGGGGCCGCGCTTGCCCGGGCTTTGATGTCCTTGCGACAACTTTGGCCATCCCACAGGATCGAAATTAAATGCCTTTGCGGAATATCGCGATTATCGCGCACGTTGACCACGGCAAGACCACGCTTGTCGACCAGCTGTTCCGGCAGTCGGGGACCTTCCGCGAGAATCAGCGCGTCGCCGAACGCGCCATGGATTCGAACGATCTCGAAAAAGAACGCGGCATCACCATTCTCGCCAAGTGCACGTCGATCGAATGGACCGACAAGACCAACAACGAAACCACCCACATCAACATCGTCGACACTCCCGGACACGCCGATTTCGGCGGCGAAGTCGAACGCATTCTGTCGATGGTCGATGGCGTCGTGCTGCTCGTCGATGCCGCCGAAGGGCCGATGCCGCAGACAAAGTTCGTTACCGGCAAGGCTTTGGCTTTGGGCCTGCGCCCGATTGTCGTCGTCAACAAGATCGACCGCCCCGATGCGCGCGCCCAGGAAGTGCTCGACGAAGTCTTCGACTTGTTCGTCACACTGGAGGCCAATGACGAGCAACTCGATTTCCCGGTGATCTTTGCCTCTGGACGCAACGGCTATGCCGGCCGCGATTCGGAGGTGCGCTCGGGCGACCTCACACCATTGTTCGAAACGATTGTAGCGCATGTCCCGCCGCCGGCTGCCGATGTCGATGGTGAGTTCAAAATGTTGGTGTCGCTGCTTGATCGCGACAATTTCGTCGGACGCATCCTGACCGGCCGCATCCTGTCGGGCACGCTGCGCCTCAACACCCAGATCCGCGCCCTCAACCCGGACGGCAAGGTCGTCGAGGAAGGCCGCGCGTCGAAGATCTTCGCATTTCGCGGCCTCGAACGCGTGCCTGTCGATGAAGCCAAGGCCGGCGATATCATCGCGCTCGCCGGGTTTTCGAAGGCCACCGTCGCCGACACGATTGCCGATATCAGTGTCACCGAGCCGTTGAAGGCACAGCCGATCGATCCGCCAACGCTGAGCATGACCTTTGCGGTCAATGATTCGCCCTATGCCGGTCGCGATGGCTCCAAGGTTACCAGCCGGATGATCTCGGACCGCCTGCAGCGCGAAGCCGAAGGCAATGTCGCGGTCAAGGTCACCGAAAGCGCGTCTAAGGATGCCTTTGAAGTCGCCGGGCGCGGTGAATTGCAGCTGGGCGTGCTGATCGAAACGATGCGCCGCGAAGGGTTCGAACTGTCGATCAGCCGTCCGCGCGTCATTTACGGTGTCGATGAAAATGGCAAGCGCACCGAGCCATATGAAACCGTCGTCATCGACGTCGACGAACAATATTCGGGCACGGTCGTCGAGAAGATGGCCGGCCGCAAGGCCGAGATGACCGATATGCGACCCAGCGGTGGCGGCAAGACCCGCCTGACCTTCTCGGCCCCGGCGCGCGGCCTTATCGGCTATCATGGCGAGTTCCTGTCGGACACCCGCGGCACCGGCATCATGAACCGACTGTTCGAAAAATACGGCCCCTACAAGGGCAATGTCTCGGGTCGCGGCAACGGCGTCCTGATCTCGACCGAAACCGGTGAAGCGGTCGGCTATGCACTCGGCTATCTCCAGCCGCGCGGCATTCTGATGATCGAGCCCGGCGAAGCCGTCTATCAGGGCATGGTGATTGGTGAAAACGCGAGAGACGAGGATCTGGAAGTCAACCCGCTGAAATCGAAGGCGCTGACCAACTTCCGCGCCAGCGGTAAGGACGACGCCATCCAGCTTTCTCCGCCCAAGCGGCTGACGCTCGAACAGGCGATCGCCTATATCGACGAGGACGAGCTCGTCGAAGTGACGCCGAACTTCATCCGCCTGCGCAAGATCCATCTCGATCCGAACGAGCGCAAGAAGGCGAGCCGGGCCAAGCGCGACTGACCCGGCGGGCACAGTGGTAGGGGCCTGCGACACTTGCGAGGTTGCGCAATCGGCGCCGGGCCACCAACTGCTGGCCCTATTCGAATTGGGGAGACGCCAGCATGAGCGGCATTGACGACGATGATTATGGTGGCGGCCACCCGGCGTTGCGTATCGAGCCAATTCCGGCCGCCGAGGCCGAGGCGGCAGTGCGTACCCTCATCCGCTGGGCGGGAGACGATCCCGATCGGGAAGGCCTGCTCGACACGCCGGGGCGGGTGACGCGGGCCTATCGCGAATATTTCCGCGGTTATCAGCAAGACCCGGGCGTGCATTTGGCGACGACCTTCGGCGAAGTCGGCGGCTATGACGAGATCGTCATCCTGCGCGATATCCCGTTCCAGTCGCATTGCGAACATCACATGGCGCCGATCATCGGCAAGGCGCACATCGCCTATCTGCCTCGAAAGCGTGTTGTCGGCATCTCCAAGCTGGCGCGCGTGCTGCACGGCTTTGCCAAGCGCATGCAGGTGCAGGAAAGGCTGACCGCCGAAGTCGCCGATTGCATCCAGAAGCATCTCGATCCGGTCGGCGTCGCCGTCGTCATCGAAGCAAGCCATGCCTGCATGAGCGCGCGCGGCGTGATGACCCAAGGCGTGACGATGACCACCAGCCGCATGATGGGCGTGTTCCGCGAGGACGACCGCAGCCGCAAGGAAGTGCTGGCGCTGATGGGGCGCGGCTGAGGGCTGGCGCGTAAACCCGGCTTAACAAGACCGCTGCGGTAGCCTATAGACGAACGGACAGGTTCAAAAGGGCACGCGACATGGTCAATATTCTGGGCAATCTCAACCGGGCACTGCTGCTCGGCGGCACACTGCTGGTGCTGGTCATCGCCATCCTCAATGGCGGCGACATTATGACCAATGGCAACTGGCTCAACGCCTTTCTGCGTTTCGTCCATGCCGTGGTCGGCGTCCTCTGGATCGGCCTGCTCTATTATTTCAACTTCGTGCAGATTCCCACCATGCCCAAGGTGCCCGCCGAACTGAAACCAGCGGTCGGCAAGTATATCGCTCCCGAAGCGCTGTTCTGGTTCCGCTGGTCGGCGCTGGCGACGCTGGTGATCGGCATCGCCATCGCAGGCGCGCCGCCAAACCTCTATCTGGTTCAGGCGCTGACCTTCCAGGAAGGTTTCCGCAACATCGGCCTCGGCATGTGGCTCGGCATCATCATGGCCGCCAACGTCTGGATGTTCATCTGGCCGGCGCAGAAGATCGCCTTGGGCATCGTCGATGGCACGCCGGATGAAAAGGCCGCCGCCGCCAAGAAGGCGATGTTGTTCAGCCGCACCAATTTCGTGCTCAGCTTTCCGATGCTCTATTGCATGGTGACGCGCGGCGTTCTGGGCTAAACTGCTCGGGCAGACGTTTTCCGGGGGGCACGTCGCGCTGGCGTGCTGTGCCTCTACCCGGAGTTTTGCCCGATGACCCAGAGTTTCGTCGCCGTCGACTGGGGATCTACCAACCGTCGTATTTTCCACATCGCCGCTGATGGCCGCGTTATCAGCCGCAGCAACGACGATCGCGGCCTGCGCGCCATCACCGACTTTCCGGCCGAAATCGACCGGTTGCGAAGCAATGCCGGGGCGCTGCCGCTATTGCTGGCCGGCACGATCGGGTCGAACCGCGGTTGGGTGGAAGTGCCTTATGTGCCAGCCCCGGCGCGGCTGGCCGACGTCGCTGTCGGCGTGTTGCAGGTAGCTGACGGCGTCGCCATCGTCCCCGGCGTGTCGTTTGCCGATCCGCTACGGCCCGATGTGATGCGCGGTGAAGAGGTGCAGGTTCTGGGCGCGCTGGCGCTGGGCTTGATCGACGACGGGCTTGTCTGTCTGCCGGGCACCCACAGCAAATGGGTAGCGGTCAACGACGGCGCCATCGCTTCGTTTCGCACTGTCATGACCGGCGACATCTTTGCCGCGTTGCAAAGCGCCTCCGTCCTCGCTGATCTTCTTGTCGATGTCCCGGCCTGCGACGGCGTGTTCGCGCTCGGTGTCGACCATGGGCTCGAGACCAATGATCTGACCGCTGAATTGTTCACTACCCGCGCTCGCGTGCTGACGGCGGGGATGACCCGCGCTGACGCCGCCAGCCGCATATCGGGGCTGTTGATCGGCGCCGATGTTCGGATCGGACTCGGCCATCGTCGCGCCGATGTCGTACCGTTGATCGGCACATCCGGCTTGTGCGAACGCTTTGCGCTGGCGCTGCAGCGCGCCGGGCGCGAAGCGATGATCATCGATGGCGACACCGTTTTCGTCGCCGGCGCCAGCGCCATCATGAAGGAGCTTGCCACATGACCAGCGCCTCCGGCGATCTTGTCCGTCACCTCGCCGCCTGCCCGCTGGTCGCGGTGCTGCGCGGCATCACACCCGGCGAAGTCACTGCGGTTGGCGCCGCGCTGCTCGGTGCCGGCATCCGCGTCATCGAGGTGCCGCTGAACTCTCCCGAGCCATTCGAATCGATCGCCCGCCTTTGCGATCTTACCGGCGACGATGCGCTGGTCGGCGCCGGCACTGTCCTCGATGTGCCCGGTGTCGAGCGTGTCGCGGCGGCCGGTGGCCGGCTGGTGGTATCGCCGTCGACCGACCCTGAAGTCATCGCCGCGACCGTGGCGCTCGGTATGGCGTCACTGCCGGGCTTCTTCACGCCGAGTGAAGCCTTTGCCGCGCTGCGGGCCGGTGCGCATGGCCTCAAGTTTTTTCCTGCCGAAGCTGGTTCTCCTCCCGTTCTGCGGGCGTTGAAGGCAGTGCTGCCACGGGGTGTACCTGTACTCGCGGTGGGCGGCATGACGCCGGACGGTATCGCCGCCTGGGCTGCTGCCGGCGCTGATGGCTTTGGCTTGGGGGCCTCGCTTTACAAGCCGGGGATGAACGCCGAGGCAGTGGGTGCCATGGCGGCACGCTTCGTGGCGGCGGTCAGACCTTCAAAGGGTTGACCATGACCCCGGTTTGCGGAGCACAATCGGGCAGTTCGGCATAGCTGGCGCGGCGGCCATCGCGGCTGATCCAGACCCGCAACGACGCGGCTTGCGGGCACAGGCGATAGCGCCAGCGGAACTCCCAGCCATCGGCCCATATCCGGTCCTCGCGCGCCGCGAAGTCACGCAGCGGATCGCCGCTGCGACGGTGATATTGCACCAGCAACTGGTCGGCGATGCTTGCCGCGGCCTTGGCGTCGATATCCGGGTGGTAAAGGCTGATGCTGATCAGCGCCGCCAGCGCCAGCGCGATGCCAATCAGGAGCTTGCGGGTGCGGGTCATGCCCGGTTGGACGAAGGTTTCCACGCCGGTCATCCGCGCTCGGCATAAGCGGCAAGCGGCAAGGGCGCACCTGTCTGGCGCAACAATGCCTGGCGGCGGAAGAACCTCTGCCGCCCCGATGCTCCCATTCGCGACGGTCCCAGCCCAGACAGGCCGAACGCGCCGGTGTTGGCCGCTGCCACAGGGTTGGCGCTGGCCAGCACCAACATCGGGTCCTTGCCGCCCAATTCAGGGTTGACCGGAATGAAAGCGCGCGCCGCTGATTCGCCAACCTTGCGGCCGGTGGCAACCGAGCCGGCAAAGGCGATGAAGTCGACAATGTCGACCAGCGCCGCGCCAGTGTCGCCATCGCTTTCGATGACGGCGAAAACACTTGCCAGCGCCGGCACGCTGGCGATGGCCTGCATCAGCGAGCGAATGAAACGCGGCGTGATTTCCGATGGATTGACGATGACGGCGCAGCCCGCCTCCAACGCCGGGATGGCATCGATCAGCATCAGCTTCAGCGTCAGCGGACAATTCCATGGGCTGATGACACCGACCAGCGGATAAGGATGCAGCCGTGTCGAGGACGTGATCGACGCGACGGCGGTCGGCATGCGCTGCGATTCGACGCCGTTGACCAGCCCGGACGCGTCGCGGCTCCAGCACGCTAGCATGGCTTTGATCCCGTCCAGTTCGACGCGTGCAATCGTGCGGCGGCCGGTATCCTGGCTGAGTGTCGCCATGATCGCATCGGCATGGTCATTCAATGCCGCAATAAAGGCCCCCAGCGCCTCGAGCCGCGCCGCCAACGACAATCCTGCCCAATCAGGTTGCGCCGCCCTCAGTCGGGTTGCCAGCGCCGCCACGGCGGTCGAATCGAGCGGTTCGATGCGATAATCGTCAATACCGGTACGCGGATTGGCGACAGCAAGCGAGCGGGAGAGCGGAGCGGACGCCATAACGGTGACACTCTAGCTGCCCGGATGCTCTCGTGCGAGAGGGCAATGGGCGCCGAGACGCAGCAAAGTGCGCCGCTGGGCGCTGTGGCGGCCGCGTCGTGCAGCGCTGCGTTGACAGGCGGGCCACCTTGCCCTATCGCCCCGCCTTCGCACCGGCTGGTCTTCCGAGTCCCGCTGTTCACGAGATTTGCATTCAAGGTTTCTAACGATGTTCGCAGTTGTGCGCACCGGCGGCAAACAATATCGGGTCGCCACCGATGACACGATCCTGGTCGAAAAGATCGAGGGTGAAGCCGGCGCGAGCGTAACGCTCGAAACGCTGATGTCCGGCGATGCCGGCACAATCACCCAGGGTGGCAGCGTTACCGCTACGATCGTCGCACAGACGAAGGCCGACAAGGTCATCATTTTCAAGAAGCGTCGTCGTCACAACTATCGTCGCAAGAACGGTCATCGCCAGCAGTTGACCGTGCTCAAGATCACCTCAGTAGGCTAAGGTACCATGGCACATAAGAAAGCAGGCGGTTCATCGCGCAACGGTCGTGATTCGGCCGGTCGTCGCCTTGGCGTGAAGCGTTTTGGCGGGCAGGAACTGCTTGCCGGCACCATCATCATTCGCCAGCGTGGCACCCGGGTTCACCCCGGCCGCAACGTCGGCCTCGGCAAGGATCACACCCTGTTCGCCACTGCGCATGGTGTGGTCGTGTTTCATGAAGGCAAGCTGGGTCGCAAGTACGTCAGCGTCGACCCACGCCCGGAAGCCATTGCGGCTGAATAAGCCCGTCCGGACTTCGCCTTTTGCGTTTCGATTGGGGGAGCCGGGCGACTGGCTCCCCCTTTTCGTTTGAATCGATTCCAGCATGCAGTTTCTAGACCAGGCCAAGATTTTCGTGTCCTCGGGCGTCGGTGGTGATGGTGCCGTGTCGTTCCGGCGCGAAAAATATGTCGAATATGGCGGCCCTGATGGCGGAGACGGCGGCAAGGGCGGCGATATCATCTTCGAATGCATCGACGGCCTGAACACGCTGATCGACTTCCGCTACACCCAGCATTTCCGTGCCAAGCGCGGCGGCCATGGCATGGGCCGCGACCGCACCGGCCCTGGTGCCGATAATCTGGTTATCCGCGTCCCCATTGGTACCCAGGTGCTGGCGGACGACGATGAACGCACCTTGCTGTGCGACCTTACCCGCCCCGGACAGCGGGTGGTGCTGTTGCGCGGCGGCGACGGCGGCAAGGGCAATGCCTATTACAAGAGCAGCACCAACCGCGCACCGCGCCAGTTCCAGCCGGGCTGGCCGGGTGGCGAACTATGGTTGTGGCTGCGGCTCAAGCTGATCGCCGATGCGGGGCTGCTCGGCGCCCCCAATGCTGGCAAATCGACCTTCATCAACGCCGTGTCGAATGCCGGTGCCAAGGTCGGCGCCTATCCTTTTACCACCTTGAAGCCGCAGTTGGGCGTGGTCGCCCACAAGGGCAAGGAACTGGTGATGGCCGATATCCCGGGCCTGATCGCCGGTGCCGCCGAAGGTGTTGGCATCGGTGATCGCTTCCTTGGCCATATCGAGCGCTGCCGTGTGCTGCTGCACCTGGTCGATGCCAGCGCCCCGGCACCGGTCAAGGCGTGGCGCACGGTGCGCGACGAAGTCGATGCCTATGGCGGCGGGTTGGTCGACAAGCCCGAGATTCTGGCGCTTTCCAAGGCCGATCTGGTCAGCGCCTCGGCGCTGGCGGCCAAGAAGCGCGCGCTCGAACAGGCGAGCGGTCAGAAGGTTTTCGTGTTTTCAGCGGCAACACGACAGGGTCTCGATGATGTGCTTGATGCCCTGATCGAGCTTGCCGGGCGCGACGCGGTGGCAGCAACGGCAGCGGCAGACCCCCAGGCATGGAACCCGCTGTAACCAGCGCAGCCGGCGCGGCGGCGCGCTTTGCGCCCGGCGTCTGCGCGCGCCTCGTCGTCAAGATCGGTTCCTCGCTGCTTGTTGATGGTGCGGGCGCCGTGCGGCGTGACTGGCTGGCGGGGGTCGTCGCCGATATCGCGGCGCGGCGCGCGGCGGGCCAAGAGGTCGTTGTCGTCTCGTCGGGCGCGATTGCGCTGGGCGCGCGGCGGCTCAAGCTCGACAAAGGCGGGCGCGCCAGCCTCGAGGATGCCCAGGCGGCGGCGGCTGTCGGGCAGGTCGCGCTGAGTGCGGTGTGGGAAGCGTTGCTCTCCGAGGCCGGGCTGACGATGGCACAGGTGCTGTTGACGCTGGGCGATCTCGAGGATCGGCGGCGCTATCTCAACGTATCGGCGACGCTCGACCGGCTGCTGGCGCTGGGTGCGGTGCCGGTGCTCAACGAAAACGACACGGTAGCAACCAGCGAGATCCGCTTTGGTGACAATGATCGGCTGGCGGCACGTGCGGCGCAGGCCGCCGGCGCAGGTGGCGTGTTGCTGCTGAGCGACGTCGACGGGCTGTATACGGCGCACCCAGGGCGTGATCCGATGGCGAAGCTGGTGCCCGAAGTGTTGAAGCTGACCCCGGTGATCGAGGCCATGGCGAGCGCTGACAGCGGCTCCGGGCTGGGGTCCGGGGGCATGGCGGCCAAGCTGGCGGCGGCAAAGATCGCCGGGGCAGCGGGCATCCACCTCGCCATTGCGGACGGTCGGGTGGCACATCCGTTGCAGCATTTTGCCGATACAGGGCGCGGCACGGTGTTTGTCGCGGGCGAAGGATCGCGCGCCCGCAAGGCCTGGCTGGCCGGGCGCCTGACGGTTCACGGCACGCTGACGCTCGATGCCGGGGCTGTGGCGGCGCTGCAACGTGGCAAAAGCCTGCTGGCGGCAGGCGTAACCGCCGTCGAGGGGCGCTTTGCCCGGGGCGATGTGGTGGCGCTGGCCGGGCCCGACGGGGTGATCGGGCGCGGGCTGGCGGGCTATGATGCAGGGGATGCGGCGATGATCCGGGGGTTGCGCAACGAGGCTCAGGCAGCGGTGCTGGGCTATGCGCCGCGTGCCGCGCTGGTCCATGCCGATCATCTGGTGCTGTTGTGAGCCCGCAAACGAGCATCGCCACCATAGCGCGGTCGGCACGCGCGGCGGTTGCGGGGCTGGCGCAGGCGCCTGCCGGGCAGAAGGCGCTGGCGATCAGCACGGCGGCGCAGGCCATTCGCGCCCGGTCGAGCGCGCTGATTGCGGCCAATGCCGATGATGTCACGGCGGCGCGGGCGGCAGGTATTTCGGCGGCGTTGATCGACCGGCTGGCGCTTGATGCCGGGCGCGTGGAAGCGATTGCGGCGGGTCTCGACACGGTCGCGGGGCTGCCGGACCCGGTCGGGGAGGTCATCAAGTGCTGGGAAACCGGCAATGGCCTGCACTTCGAACGGGTGCGCGTGCCGCTCGGGGTGATCGGCATCATCTATGAAAGCCGGCCCGGGGTGACCGCCGATGCGGCGGCACTGTGCCTGATGGCGGGCAATGCGTGTCTGTTGCGTGGCGGTTCCGAGGCGGCGCGGTCGAACATGGTGCTGCTGGAATGCGTCGGCGAAGGGTTGCGGGCGGCGGGTTTGCCGGCGGCGGCGGTGCAATTGGTGCCGGCCGGCGACCGCGCGCTGGTCGGTGCGATGCTGGCAGCGCACGGTTTGATCGATGTCATCATCCCGCGTGGCGGCAAGGGGCTGGTGGCGCGGGTCCAAGCCGAGGCGCGGGTGCCGGTGCTGGCGCATCTGGATGGCATCAATCATGTCTATGTCGATGCGTCGGCGGAGCCGGCGATGGCGGCGGCGATTGTCGTCAATTCCAAGTTGCGGCGCACCGCGGTGTGCGGGGCAATGGAGACATTGCTGATCGACCGGGCCGCAGCCCCGGCGCTGGCGCAGGCAGTGCTGGCGGCGCTTGTCGATGCCGGTTGCGAAGTACGCGGCGACGTGGCGGCGCTGGAGCCGCGTGCGGTGCCGGCACCGGCCGGTGCCTTTGATACCGAATATCTCGATGCCATCGCCTCGGTGGCGCTGGTCGATGGTGTCGAAGGGGCCATCGCGCATATCGCGCAGCATGGTTCGGCGCATACCGATGCGATTGTCGCGGGCGATGCGGTGGTGGCGGAACGCTTTCTGGCGGCGGTCGACAGTGCCATCGTGCTGTGGAATGCCTCCACCCAGTTCGCCGATGGCGGCGAATTCGGCTTCGGTGCCGAAATCGGCATCGCCACCGGCCGGCTGCATGCGCGCGGCCCGGTAGCGCTTGAAGGGCTGACGATCTACAAGACGCGGGTCACCGGCACCGGCCAGGTGCGGCCCTGAAACGCGTCGGCCTGCTCGGCGGCTCGTTCAACCCGGCACATGCCGGGCACCGCCATATCAGCCTGGAGGCGATGCGCTTGCTCGGGCTGGATGAGGTCTGGTGGCTGGTCAGCCCGCAAAATCCGTTGAAATCCACCGCTGGCATGGCGCCGCTGGCGGCACGATTGGGCTCGGCGCGGGCGATGGCGCGGCATCCGCGCATCCGGCCGATGGCGATAGAGGCCGAAATCGGCACGCGCTTTGCCGTCGATACAGTGGCGTCGCTGCGCCGGCGCTGGCCCAATACGGCGTTCATCTGGTTGATGGGTGCCGATATTCTGCCCGAATTGCACCGCTGGCACCGCTGGCGCGCCTTTGCACAGGGCGTGCCGATTGCCGTTTTGGCGCGTCCGCGCTATATGGGGACTGCTCTGGTATCGCCCGCAATGGCGTGGCTGGGGCGCTGGCGGCGGCCTTTGGGGTCGATTCGCGATTGGACGCGCTGGCCATTGCCGGCAATCATCGTCCTGTCGATCCGCCAGACGCCCTTGTCGGCGACGGCGATTCGCGCCGCCGATCCTGATTGGGCGCAGCAATTCATGCCGGCAGCCACCGGCAACC
>CAJAHV010000172.1 GCA_903939555.1 uncultured Alphaproteobacteria bacterium
CTGGTTGACCGGGATCGTCCAGGGCGTCGTCGTCCAGATCACCGCGTGCGCGCCAACCAGTTCCGGTGCGTTCGGTGCTTCGATGATCTCGAACGCCACATCGATCTGGGTCGACGTGATGTCCTCATATTCGATCTCGGCTTCGGCGAGGGCGGTCTTTTCGACGGGCGACCACATCACCGGCTTGGCGCCGCGATAAAGCTGGCCCGAGTCCGCAAATTTCAGCAGTTCGGTGACGATCGTCGCCTCGGCCTGGAAATCCATGGTGAGATAGGGATTGTCCCAATCACCATTGATGCCCAGCCGCTTCAATTGTTCGCGCTGGGTGTTAACCCAATGCTGCGCGTACGCCCGGCATTCGGCGCGGAATTCCGGTGCCGGGACTTCGTCCTTGTTGAGCTTTTTCGCCCGATATTGTTCCTCGACCTTCCATTCGATCGGCAGGCCATGGCAGTCCCAGCCCGGCACATAGGGCGCGTCCTTGCCGAGCAGCGTCTGGGTGCGCACCACCATGTCCTTGAGGATGTGGTTGAGCGCATGGCCGATATGCATGTCGCCATTGGCATAGGGCGGGCCATCATGGAGGATGAATTTCTCGCGGCCACGGCGGGCATCGCGGAGTTCTTCATACAGGCCGTCGTCCAGCCATTTCGCCAGGATGGTCGGCTCCTTTTCGGGCAGGCCGGCCTTCATGGGGAAATCGGTCTTCGGCAGGAAGACGGTGGCGCGGTAATCAGGGATGGTCATGATAGCCAGCGTCTAGAGGAGCGGTGCGCGCTTTTCTACCCCTCTCCCGCAGCCGTAGGCGACGCCTTCGCGTCAACGGGAGTGGGGCTAGAGCACAGCCCTTGCCGCCTCTGCATCTGCAGCGATCTGCGCCTTCAACGCCTCGAGCCCCGGCAGCTTCATCTCGGGCCGCAGATAAGCGATCAGCTCGACCTCGAGCGTCTTGCCGTAAAGATCGCCCTCCCAATCGAGCAGCCACGTTTCGAGCAGCTCGACCGGCGGCTCGATCATCGGGCGGATGCCGAGGTTGGCGACGCCCTTGATGCGCTTGCCGCCGGGCACGCGCACGATCACGGCATAAACGCCATAAGCTGGTCGGACATAATCGTTCAGCCGCATGTTGGCGGTGGGAAAGCCCAAGGTACGGCCGAGCTTGGCGCCATGTTCGACCGCGCCGCGAATGGTGAACGGCCTGGTGAGCAGTTGTGCGGCACCGGCCGGGTCGGCGGCGCGGAGCAGGCTGCGCACCCGGCTGGATGAAATCGTGCCGCCGCCATCAGCCACCGGCGCCACGACTTCGGCGGTGAAGCCGTGTTGCGCGCCCAATGCGGCAAGTTGCGCGGTATCGCCGCTGCGGTTGCTGCCAAAGGTGAAATCACCCCCCGTCACCACGCCGGCAACGCCCATGCGCCGCACTAGCCATTGCGTAACGAAATCTTCGGCCGACAGCGCCGCCAGTTCGCGGCCAAAGGGGATCATCACCGCCGCGTCGATGCCGAATTTGGTGAGCAGGTCGAAGCGCTGCCCCATGCTGGTCAGCGCGAATGGCGGCAGGTCGGGCTTGAACAACCGCGCCGGGTGCGGATCGAAGCTGGCGACGAGCGCCGGCGCCTCGCGCTCGCGGGCAATTTGCAGCGCACGACCCACCACGGCCTGATGGCCGGCGTGAAAGCCGTCGAAATTGCCGAGCGCGACGATGCCGCCGCGAAAGCGTTCGGGCAGTATCGCCCCGCCGGTAATGCGTTCCATGCCCCGCGCTTATGCTGCCGGCTGGGCGGTAGCAAGGGGCGCGAGCCCGGCGGTCAACAGCCGCAGCGCATTGCCGCCCATTATCTTGGCGATATCGGCCTCGGCCAAGCCGGCGGCGAGCAGCGCTTCGGTCACCGCGTCGATGTGCGCGGTGTCAAAGCCCGTCGTCGTCGATCCGTCGAAGTCCGAGCCCAGCCCGACATGGTCGATGCCGGCGATCTTCACGGCATAGATGATGGCCTTTGCCGTCGCCTGCGGCGTTGCGGCGCACACGGCGGCATCCCAATAGCCGATGCCGATCACGCCGCCGTTGCGGGCGAGCAGGCGCAGTTCATCGTCTGTCAGGTTGCGGTTGGTGTTGCAGGTGCCCTTGACCCCGCCATGGCTGACCACGACCGGGCGGCGCGCCACCTGCATGACTTCGGCAAAGGTCGCGTGGCTGCTGTGCGCGAGGTCGATGATGATGCCACGGTCTTCCATCACCGGCACGAGGCGGCGGCCGAGCGCGGTGAGCCCGCGCTTTTTCTCGCCGTGCATCGATCCGGCGATGTCATTGTCGAAGAAATGCGTCAGTCCCATCATGCGGAAGCCGGCGCGATACAGCACGGCAAGGTTGGCGGGGTTGCCTTCAAGATTCTGCATGCCCTCGCTCGACAGCAGCGCGCCGGTGACGCGTTTGCCGGCGGTGCGGTCGGCAATGAGGGTAGTGACATCGGCAGGCGTGCGGACGATGCGCAGCCGGCTGTTGCTGGCGGCTTCGGCGCGGCGCAGCTTTTCGGCATGCCAAAGCGAGCGGTTGAGCAGCGCCGGGCCGAACAGCCCCCAGGTGTTGACCGGCTGCATCTGGCCGATGGCGAGCAGGGTGATATTGTCGGTCTTGTCGCTGTTCGATTCGTAATTTTGGCCCTTGGGCGTCTTGGTCACGCTGGAAAACACCTGCAATGCGACATTGCCGGCCTCGAGCCGGTCAAGATCGATATGGCCGCGATCGGATGGTGCATCGATCGGGCGCTGCCACAGCAAGGTGTCGCCGTGCGTGTCGATAATCACCAGCCGCTTGTGTAGCGCTTTGGCGGCCGCCGAAACGGGCCATTGCCCGCTGCCTTCGATGCGGTTCATCGATTTTTCGGCCAGCGTCGGCGCCAGTGCGAAAAAGCCGATGGCGGCGACCGCAACAAGCCCGGTCAGTATAATCAGGAATTTGCGCATCGGTGTCGGCTCCCCCGGCCACCGTGACGGGGCCTAATATTTCGTTCGCAGTGTCAGCCGAACCGCACGCGGCCCGCCGGTGCTGATGTTGTTATCGTTGTGCGCCGATGGAAAATAGCCGGTGTTGAACAGATTTTCGATATTGACCTGCACATCGATGCCCTTGGCGACCTGCATGAAGGCAGCAGCATCGACACGGGTATAGGCTGGCAGCACGACGGCGTTGCTGATCGAGGCAAAGCTGCTCGCCTGATGGCTGGCACCCAAGCCCAGCCCAAAATGCTCCGACAGGTCGTAGCGGGTCCACAGCGACGTCTGGGTACGTGGCACCATCGCCACCTTCCGTCCGGCAGGGCCGGCGGTGGTGGCATTCAATAGTTCGGCATCCTGCCAGGCAAAACCGGCGCTGACCTGCCATTGCGGCGTTATCTTGCCGTTGGCGGCGAGTTCCAGCCCCTTGCTGCGCTGCTTGCCGGTCAACACCACGGTGCCGGGTATCGGTCCGGCGGCGCGGCTGTTGGCGCGGTCGAGCTGGTAGAGCGCGGCAGTGAGGTTGAGCCCGGGCAGCACGTCCCATTTGCCGCCGATCTCGTAATTGTCGAAGCGTTCGGGTTCCAGCGCTGCGGTCGTGGCATCGAGCGCGGTGAACTGGTCTCCCGATTGCGGCAGGTAGGACCGGCTGAAATTGGCATAAAGCGCAGCGTTGGCGACGGGTTTGAACACCAGCCCAAGCCGCGGCGACCATAGATTGTCGGTGCGCGCCAGCGTCGCGCGGGTCAGCAGATTTTCGAAATCGAGGCTGAAACGGTCATAGCGCAGCCCGGCGACGATCTCGACATGGGCGCCGATCGACAGCTGGTCCTGGATGAAACCGGCGGTGATGTTGGCGCGGCTGTGGCCGCGGCGCAGCGCCGCGCCAAAGAGGGGCGTTGGCGGGCGGAAGGGGTCGGTCACCGCTACTGGGGAGCGCAGGCTGGTGCCGCCCGGCACGACCGGGAAAGTGCCGTTGACACGGGCGCTGGTGGTGGTTTGGCGGCCAAGCTCGAAGCCGGCGAGCACAGTGTGCTCGATGCTGCCGGTGGCGACTTTCCAGACAAGGTCGGTCTGGGTCAGCAGGTTCTCGCGCGCCGTCGCATCGGTATAGGCTTCGACACCGATGCTATTGGCGGCGCTGATCGCGGTGGCGGCGAACAGGTTGCTGTAAAATTTGTCGTAATCTCCGTAGCGGCTGCGCTGGCGCAGGGTCAGCGTGTCGGTCAGCTGATAATCGAGCGCCAGTGACACGACATCGGCGTTGAAGGTCGACCGGTTGACATCGGCAAGCCCGAAGAACGTGTCGCGAAAGCCCTTCGCCGGGCGGCCGCCGAGCGAGGGCACGCCGCGATCGATGACGCGATCGTCACTGGCATGTTCATAGCCGAAGACGAGATTGCCCTTGTCCCCAAGAGCGAAGCCCAGCGTTGGATTCACTGCCCAGCGTTCGAGTGCATAGACGTCGCGGTGGTTGGCGCCGTCTTCATAAACCGCATTGAGCCGGGCGCTGATCCCGTCGGTGATAACCGCATTGAGATCGGCGCCCAGCCGCCACGCGCCGAAACTGTCGACAGCGGCGTCGGCACCGGCAAAGCTGTCTGCCTGGGGTGTCTTGGCGACGCGGTTGATGACGCCGCCGCCGCCGCCGCGCCCGAAGATCATGGCGTTGGGGCCCTTCATGATCTCGAGCCGTTCGATATTGTAGAAGTCGCGATAATATTGAACATCGTCGCGCAGGCCATCGACGAAGAAATCGGCGGTGGCGTTGTTGCCGCGCAGTGTCGGCTGGTCGCGATGGCCCTCGCCCTGGCCGGTGGTGGCGCCGGCGACATAACGCAGCGCATCGGCGATCGACAGAATCGCCTGGTCGTCGAGCCGGTCGCGCGTCAGGATGTTTACAGTCTGCGGCACATCGAGCAGTGGCGTGTCGGTGCGCGTCGCCCCCGATGTGCGCGCCGCCAGATAGCCGGGATCGCGCGCTGCCGTGACGATGATCATTGCGCCGGCATCGACATCCAGCGCTTCATGCGCGCTTGCCGCGCCGTTCGGCCCGACCGCGAACCCCGATGCGAGCAGGGACGCCGCGAGCAGAAGGGGAAGACGTCGGGGGGTACGCATGGCCGAACCTGTGAATGACTCTCAATAGCCTTGCTTTTGCGACTTATTCGCAATTGCGTCAAGCGGCTTTCAACAGCAAGATGCCGGCCCTGGTGACAGGGCCGGCATCTTGCAGAACGGCGTTGATGTGAGGCGGCC
>CAJAHV010000173.1 GCA_903939555.1 uncultured Alphaproteobacteria bacterium
CGGAATGGACCAACCGCACGATCAGCGGGTTGTTGCGCGAGCATGGCGGTCCTGCGCGGCGCGTCGCGACGCTGGACTATCACAGCGGCATCGGACCTTGGGGCGAAATGCTTGGTGTCGTGGTTCATACCGGCGAAGGGCTGGCGCGTGCACGGCGCTGGTACGGCGATGCCGTTCTGGCACCCAACGATCCCGATCAGGATGATCCCGGGTACTATCCCGTCACCGGCCATAGCAGCGATGGATATGAGGCCGCATTGCCGGGTGTTGAGGTTACCGCTGTAGTGCTCGAATTTGGAACCTATCCCCTCGACCGGGGGTCCGAGGCACTGGGCCAGGAACATTGGCTCAACAGCAACAATGGGAACTGCGATCCCGCTGAAGCGCGGGCAATCAAAGCGGCGCTCGCCAGGCATTTCAACCCCGATGATGCCGCGTGGCGGGCCACTGTGTGGGACAAATCGAGACACGCGATCCGGCAGGCGATTGCTGGTCTTGTCGAAGACTGAAGAAGAGAAGTACCGATGACTGAATTCAATGCCATTGTTGCCCGCGAAGTGGACCGCCGCTCACAAGGGACGCTGGAAACGCTAACTCTCGCCGATTTGCCGGACCGTGATGTGCTGGTGAAGATCGACTATAGCTCGCTCAACTATAAGGATGCGCTGGCGGTGTCGGGACGCGGCAAGATTTGTCGGTCCATGCCGATGGTGTGCGGGATCGATCTTGCAGGCACGATCGCGGAATCGGCACATCCAGGCTGGAAGGCGGGCGAACGCGTGGTGATCAACGGCTTTGGCATGTCAGAGACTGTCTGGGGCGGTTATAGCCAGTATCAGCGCGTTTCATCGGACTGGCTGGTGCGCTTGCCCGAGGCCTTTGCACCGGAGCAGGCCATGGCGATCGGCACAGCGGGCTATACCGCGATGCTATGCGTGCACGCTTTGCAGGATCACGGCGTAACACCGGGTGACGGACGGATTTGCGTTTCGGGCGCCTCGGGCGGCGTTGGCTCGGTCGCTCTGCTGCTGCTCGCCAAGCTGGGCTATCAGGCTGTCGCGGTGAGCGGACGACCCGAAACCGAACCCTATCTGCGCGAACTGGGCGCGGTCGATGTGATCGACCGGGCCGAACTGGACCGCGATCCGCGCCCGCTTGAAAAGGAAGTCTGGGCCGCGGGGATCGACTGTGTGGGCAGCAAGACATTGGCGACGATGCTGGCGCAGACCCGCTATGAAGGCATTGTCGCGGCCTGCGGGCTTGCTGGGGGCACCGATCTACCCACCACCGTAATGCCCTTCATCTTGCGCGGGGTGACGCTGCGCGGGGTGGATTCGGTGATGGCTGCCCAACCCCGGCGGCAACGGGCATGGGACGACCTAGCCCGGCTGGTTGCCCCTGCCGAACTGGCGGCCGTGTTCGACATCCGGCCGATGTCTGATCTTCCCAAGCTTGCCACCCAGTTGCTCGACGGGCAGCTGCGTGGCCGTATCGTGATCGACGTGAACCGCTAAGGAGGCGATGTGACAGAAAGTATCGCCATCCTGTCGGGAGAACGCAGCCTGAGCCGCAGCGCCCTGACCGCTGCT
The DNA here is from genome assembly GCA_903939555.1 of uncultured Alphaproteobacteria bacterium. Taxonomy (GTDB): domain Bacteria; phylum Pseudomonadota; class Alphaproteobacteria; order Sphingomonadales; family Sphingomonadaceae; genus Sandarakinorhabdus. The sequence continues at coordinate 1,590 of CAJAHV010000173.1, forward strand.
GCCAAGGGCGCGGCGCGCGTACTCGCCGAACATGGCGTGGGCGCGGGTGACGTGGTTGCCTTGCTCGCGCGCAATGGGTTTGGCTATTTCGTGTTTAATGAGGCAGCGCGGCGGCTTGGTGCCTGCATTACGCCGGTCAACTGGCATCTCAAGCCTGCCGAAGTGGGCTATATCATTGCAGATTGCAGCCCCAAGGTCGTCATCGCCCATGCCGATCTGGCAACAGACGCGATGCGCGCCGTCTTTGGCGATAGGCCAGTCTTCATCGAAGCCGTCGCCCCAGAGATTGCCGCAGCCTATGGCTTGAGCGAGGCGCAATGTTCGCTGCGCGCTGGCGATGTGGCACTCAGCGAGGCCGCACAAGTTGCGGAGCCATGGGAAGACGCCCATCCTGCGCCGCCGTCAGCGCTCTTCTACACGTCAGGAACGACTGGCCACCCCAAGGCAGTCAAGCGCGAAACCCTTCCGCCCGATGTGCAGGTGGCGGTGACGGAACGCACCGTGACGGCGTTTGGCTTGGCCGATGGCGACGTGACCGCCACGGTGATGACCGGCCCGCTCTACCACAGCGCCCCCTTTGCATATGCGACCAATGCGCTGCGGCTGGGCGGCATGGTGATCCTGCAACCGCGCTTTGATGCTGCCGAACTGCTTGCGCTGATAGAGCAGCACCGCGTCTCGCATCTGCACATGGTGCCAACCATGTTCAACCGGCTGCTGGCCTTGCCCGATCAGGTGCGCCGCCGCCATGACCTGTCGAGTCTGGTTGCCATCACCCA
>CAJAHV010000174.1 GCA_903939555.1 uncultured Alphaproteobacteria bacterium
AGGTCGACGCCCAGTCCAGCCTCACCTCCCGCGGCGATCTCCCGATCTACAGCGCCCGGCTGACCGCCGGCACCAATTTCGGCGGCGGGCGCGGCAATGTCGCCATCAACGTCGAATGGTCGAAAGCCGATGCGCTGCCGTTCGGCTCGCGTCCGACGACGGCGTTGTCGCGCATCACGGTCCCGAATGCGGCCGATACTGGCCCCAATGACGGAATTCCATCGATCCGCGAACAGCTGGGCGCGCGTTTCTGGCCGTTCAACGCCAATGGCGTGATCTTCCAGACCCCCGCCCCGGTGACCAGCTTCATCCGTGGCCAGTTCAACCCCGATGGAACGGTGGCGAGCTACGATCCAGGGATCACGCGCGGCGTTCCCTTCGCCGAAGGCGGCGACGGTTTCCCCTATGTGAACCTGGTCGGCACCCTGCGCAGCAGTGTCGAACGCATCGCCTCTAATCTTATCGGCCATTATGACCTGACCGATGATGTCACCTTCTCCACCGAGATGCTGTTCGCGCGAACCAGGACCGCCGAAGTTGCCCAGCTTCACAGCAACACCGTGCTCGGCAGCGCGGCGCAGGGCGCTGGCGCCATAGCCTTCACCAGGACCAACCCGTTTCTTTCAGCCGCCACAGTCAATTCCCTGACCGCGCTGCGTCCGCAGTTCGGCACAGGATCGCCGTTGTTCCTGTCCAAGAGCTTCGACGACATTCTGCAGGACAACCAAACCACCTACACGACCAACATCTACCGGGCGCTCGGCGCGTTCGAAGGCCAGGTCGACCTCGGCGGCAGGTCTCTCGACTGGAGCGTTTCCGGCAGCTTCGGGCGGGTTGAGGGCGAGCGCTTTGGCTATGATGTTGTTGTCTCGCGGTTAAACAATGCCGTTGCTGCAACCCGGGACGCTGCGGGTCAGATTGTGTGCGCCATCAACACCGACAGCATCACGACCAATGACGATCCCGGCTGCGCGCCGCTCAACCCGTTCGGCGCAGGTAATGTTTCACCGACCGCACGGGCATATGTATCGGCCCCGACCGGCGAGAATTATGTCAATGAACAGATCGACCTGCTTGCCACGGTTAGCGGCTCGATCCTCACCCTGCCGGCCGGGGACCTCGGCTTCTCCCTCGCAGCCGAGCACCGCCGTGAACGCGTTGCCTTCACGCCGCTCGCCGCCGACCAGAACGGCAGCTTCGGCTTTGCCCCGGTCAGGCCTCAGTCCGGCTCTTACAATACCAAGGAATTTTCGGCCGAGCTCCTGATCCCACTCGTCGGCAATGACTTCACCCTGCCCGCCATCCACCGGCTCGATGTCAGCGCCGCGATCCGGCATGTCAACAATTCGGCAGCAGGATCGGAAGATGTCTGGAATCTCGGCGCCATCTGGCAGCCAATCGAGGACATAACCCTTCGCGTATCACGCGGCCGCAATTTCCGCGCGCCCACCCTCACCCAGTTGTTCGCCCCCAGCGCGCAGAATCTCGCCTCCGGCAACCAGGATCCCTGCGATGCCGATCGGATCAGCGGCGGCCCCAACCCCACCCAGCGCCGCGCAGCCTGTCTGGCGCTTTTTGAATCCAACCAGACCTTTGGTACCGGTGGCCCAGGCGGAGCAGCTGCGGGTTCAAGCGCGTTAGCCCGCCTTGCCGGTTTCCAGAACTCGGGCGAAAACTTCACCACGACACTGGTTACCACCGGCGGCAATCCGGACCTTCGCAACGAAATCTCCAATACCTGGACCTACGGTGTGGTCTTGCAGCCGCGGTTCATTCCAGGCCTGTCAATCGCGGTCGACCGGATCGAGATCGACCTGCAGGACGGGCTTTCCGCCTTCACGACTGCCAATTTCGCTTCCAATTGCTATGACGACCCCGATCCGGCGCCCGGCGTCTGCGAGGCCTTCACGCGGCTTGCCGCCGGCAACAACCAGAGCCAAGCTGGCTCCTTCGCTACCGGCCGCACCACAACCTTCAATGCGGGCGTGATCCGGTTCAGGGGTGAAACCTATGACGTGAACTATACCCTGCCGCTGTCGAAACTATCAGACGGGAATTCGGGCGTTCTGAATTTCCAGGTGGTGGCAACGCATACCGCGCTGTTTGAAACGTCGGTTACCGGTGTCGTCTTTACCCGCAGTGACCGCACCGCAGCCCAGCCGGCATGGTCGGGCCGGTTCGACCTGCGCTATTCGAACGGCCCGTTCCGCATGAGCTATCAGGCTTTTTACCTGGGGCCGGTACTGGCGGTCCCGAACGCGACGATCGAGAACAACCCCAATCCAAACCTCGATTCAAACCTCACGCACAGCATTTCGGCCCAGATCGAAGTGGGTAAGCTGGAATTCCGCGCCGGCATCAACAACCTGACCGACGAGATGCCCTCCTATCCGTCGCTCACCTATGGCGACATCGTTGGTCGTAACTTCTTCGTTGGCGTCCGGGCGCGTTACTAGGACGATCAGAGCCTGCGCGGGGAGGGTAAGCCACCGCGCCCCCCGGCGCTGGTTCCGCCGGCAGGCAAAAGCACGAGGATTATCCAGTGACACACGGCACGCCGACAGCCCGAAAGCCCAAGGCGCCACGGCACCCGCGACCCTCGTGCGCTATCGGCGTGCTTCTGGTGCTTGCCGTCAACGGGCCGGCGCTTGCGCAGCCCGAACGCTTGTCCATCGTCTCCAACAATGAAATCATCGGCCATATCGCGGCCGAAGTTCGCGATGGTCGCACCACTATCGACTATCGGGTCGATGATAACGGCCGTGGTCCAAAACATCGGGAGGAAATCGTAACCGGGCCAAACGGCGTGCCGACCGAATGGACGGTTAACGGCACCTCGTTAATGGGCGGCCCCGTCCGCGAAAGCTACCGCTGGGAGAAAGGGCGCGCGAGTTGGTCAAGCCAGGCCGAAGCCGGCAGTGTCGAAAGCCGCGAGCCGGCGCTTTACATCCTCAACGACGACAGCCCCTGGGCCGATGGCATCTATGCCCGTGCAGCGCTTGCCGCCGGTGGTGAACTTCCGGTCCTGCCCGGCGGCTCGCTGCGCATCACGCGCCTGCGCGATATCGCCGTGCCTGGCGAAACCGTTACGGTCTACCGGCTCGACGGCGTTGCCCTTGCGCCATCCTATGTGGCGCTTCGCGCCGACAAGAGCCTTTTCGCCGCCTTTGGTGCCAAGGGAGCAGCAATCCGGGCCGGCCATGAAGCGGAGGTGCCGCGTTTTGTTGCGCTGGGTGCCGAACTTGAGCGAGATCGCGTCCGCCAGATCTCCGCTGCAACCGGTCACCGCTTCACCACCCCGGTGCGCATTCGCAACGTCCATATCTTCGATCCCGTCACCGGCCAGCGCGGACCGCGTTCGACCGTTGTGGTGATGCGCGACCGGATTGCCCGGATCATCGCCGATGATGCCGCCGCCGCGCCCGCCGATCATGTGGTGATCGAGGGTGAGGGGGGCACGCTTTATCCAGGGCTGCACGACATGCACGCCCATAATACGCTCGACAGCGGGCTCTATTATCTTGCCGCCGGGGTCACCCAGACGCGCGACATGGGCAATGACAATGGCTTCCTCCTCGATTTGCTGCCCCGAATTGCCGCTGGCGAGATCGCCGGGCCGCATATTGTGCCGTCGGGCTTCATCGAGGGGCGTAGCGCCTTTTCCGCCCGAAATGGCATCGTGGCGGACAGTCTGGAGGCCTCGCTCGACGCCGTCCGCTGGTATGCTGATCACGGCTTTCGCGAGATCAAGATATACAACAGCTTCACGCCGGCCTGGGTGAAGCCGGTCGCTGCAGAGGCTCACCGGCTCGGGATGGGCGTCACCGGCCATATCCCGGCCTTTGCCACCCCCGACGGCATGATCGCCGATGGCTATGATACCATCGCCCATATCAACCAGCTGGTGCTTGGCTGGGTACTCAAGCCGGGCGAGGATACGCGCAGCCCTTTGCGGTTGACCGCCATGGCCCGCGCCGCCGATCTTGACTTCGACACGCCTGCCGTTCGCCGCACGGTCGCGCTGATGAAAAAGAACGGCACCGCGCTCGATACCACCACAATGATCCTCGAACGCCTGATGCTGAGCCGTGCGGGCGAAGTCGCCGAGGCAGACGCACCCTATCTGGCGCACATGCCGATCGGCTACCAGCGCTATCGTAAGCGCAGCTTCGTGCCGCTTGACGGCCCTGAGGAGGATGCCCGTTATCGCAAGGCCTTCACGCGTCTCGTTGATGTTATGCGGCTTCTGAACGGCAATGGAATCCGCCTGCTTCCCGGCACCGACGATTCCACCGGCGTCAGCGTCCACCGCGAGCTCGAGCTTTATGTCCGCGCCGGCATGACTCCTGCCCAGACGCTGCGGGCGGCATCTCTCGATGCCGCCGATTATCTGGGCCAAGCCCATGAACGCGGCCAGATCGCGCGCGGGCGGCTCGCCGAACTGGTCCTGGTCGCCGGCGACCCAACGCAAGACATTTCCGAAGTGCGCCGCCCGCGCATGGTGATGGCCGGCGGTGCTGTCTATTTTCCCGCCGAAATCTACCGTGCACTGGGCATCAAGCCTTTTGCCGAGCCGCCTGCCATCACCCTGCCCAAACCCCGTACGGAGAGCATCCCTCCGTCACCAGGCCTGATGTTGTTCGATGCTCATGAGACTGGCCCCGATGCAGACTGACCCACCTGCCACCCGCTCGGCCGCCCCCGTCGGCACAGGGCTGCGGCGCTCGGTCGGCCTTACCGGCGTGGTGATGCTGGGGGCGGGCACCGCGATCGGCGTCTCCATTTTCTCGGTGCTCCAGCCTGCCGCCGAAGTCGCCGGCCCGGCGCTGCTCACGGCACTGGGCTTCGCCATCGTTCCGATGATCTTTTTCGCCATCATCTATGCATGGCTTGCTTCCGCCCTGCCAGTTTCGGGCGCTTCCTATGAATGGCCCCGCCGCTTTCTCGGCCCCTATATCGGCTTCAGCATCGCGTGGCTGCGGATCATCAGCAATGTCGGTGCGCTGGTCGTGCTCGGCCGGGTGTTCGCCAATTATGTCGGCATGGTGACCGATATTCCACCGGAATGGTTTGCCCCGGCACTGCTCACGCTGGTCTTTATGCTCAACTATCTCGGCGCACAGATTGCCGCGAGAGCACAGACTCTGCTGATGGTCGGCTTGATCCTGGTGCTCGGTTTCTATGTCGGCACCGGGGTTCCGCACTTCTCGCGGGCGCTGGTCGGTGACCCGCTGGCCGGTTTTCCCCTCACCGCGCTCGCTGCCGTCCCGCTCATGATCAGCCTGTTTCTCGGCATCGAATCCGCCGTCGAGATCGGCGAGGAGGTCCGCAATCCCGAACGCACCATCCCGCTCGGCATCCTGCTTGCGATCCTGCTGACGGCGGTCGTCTATGGCGCAGTCTCGCTTGTCACACTGGGCTTGATCGGACCAGATGCCCTTGCTCGCGCCAAGGCGCCGCTTGTCGAAGCGGCGAAGGTGGCGCTTGGCGATGCCGCCGTGCCGCTTATCGTCGGTGCGGCCGCGCTTTCCATCATCAAGACAATGAATTCGACCGCGCTGGTCTTCTCGCGCAGCATTTTTGCCATGGCCCGCAGCGGCAGCCTGCCGGCGGCGCTCGCCGTCATCCATCCACGTTTCGGCACGCCGCACCGCGCCGTGCTGACCTGCTATGGCCTGGCCATGGCCGGGCTGTTCCTGCCTTCCAGCCTCGTATTCCTGCTGCTGGCGGTCAACCTGCCGACCATGCTCAAGTATCTCGCCTGTTCGCTCTGTGCGATCAGAATTGTCCGTCATCACCAGCCGCTTGCCGCCACCGCGCGGATCAGCCTGTCCGGGCGCACCGTCGTCGCTTGCGGCATTGCGGCGGTGATCTGTGCCATCGGCATCATCCTCGCCGGGCTGGAGGCGGATCTGCGCCCCTATTATCTGGTCGGCGGGTGGTTCGTGATCGGCACCATTTACTATCATCTCCGCGCCCGGCGTCAGGCCGGTGACATGGTGGCGTGATGACGAAATCTTTATGCGCGTATCACCCCGCCATGTCGAAAGATCGCATAAACATCACGACAATTATCAGGCTAAGCCGTTATCATGCTTGAACAAACATCCGTGAAACCGACAGGTGGCGGCCATTATGCCCAGTGGATACGGACAATCCTTGGCGAGGCCCGCGCGGCCAACCGAAAGATATTGCCGCTGTTCGAGAGCACCGTCGCCGAGCCGCGCACCCTGCTGACCGGGCTGGTCCACAAAGCCTTCTCCGATCCGGTAACCAGCCGCTACACCAGCGCCTTTTCCGGCGGCAACCCTTATGTGGTCGACAGCCTTGCCCGGCTTTACGGCACCAGCCCCGATCAGTTGCTCTGCACGACCGGGGCCACCGGCGGGATGTCGTTGCTTTATCGCGCCCTGCTGCAAGCCGGTGACCATGTCCTTGTCGAAACCCCGGGCTTCGACCTGCTGGCAATTCTGGCCGCCGAACAGGGGGCGGTCGTTGGCAGCTTCACGCGCCCCGGCGACGATTTTGCCATCGATGTCGGTCGCATCAAGGCGGCGCTCACTCCCCGTACAAAGCTGGTTGTCATAACCAACCTGCACAATCCATCCGGCCTGGCGGCCGTCCATACAGACCTTCTCGCGCTGGCCGAACTCGCCGAAGCGCGCGGCTTTCTTGTTCTGGTCGATGAAGTCTATGGTGATTTTGCCACGCCCGATGAACGACCGATGCCAGCGTGCGCGGTGTCGGAGCGTTTCGTCAGCATCAGCAGCCTGACCAAGTCCTTCGGGCTTAGCACGCTTCGCTGCGGCTGGATCGTCGGTGCGCCGGGTGTCATCGCTGCCGTCCGTGAAGTCGCGGCCCGCACCGATTTCAGCATTTCTAATCTGTCTCATGCCGTTGCCGCGCTGGTGCTCGAACGCCCGGAGCCTTTTCGCGCCTATTCGGAGAGCATACTCGCCGCCGCCGCACCACTGGTCCGTGCCCACACGACCGAATGGCGCGAGGAAGGGCTGATCGAGGGCACGATGCCGCTGTCGGGCTGCATCGCCTTCCCCCGGCTGACCGGGGTCGATGACACGCTGTGCTTTGCCGCCCGGCTTTTCGAGCAGTCCGGCATTGCCGTGGTGCCCGGCGAGTTCTTTGCCGCCCCCGGCCATATCCGGATCGGCTTCGGCCTGCCGGTGCCGGTGCTTGAACAGGCGTTGGATGGCTTGGGTTCGGCGCTCTTCGCCCACCGCAATGCTGAGGCGAAGCTGCGGCGCGCACGCTGAGCCCTACTGGGCGTTCAGCAACTCCCGCACCGGCAGCGCCGTCACATTCTTGACTTCCCCCAGCGTCACGGTTGACTGGATATCAACGACGCCCGGCAGCTTCAGGACAGTCCGAAAAACAAAGCGCTGGTACCAGTCGATCGACGGAGCAATGACCTTGATCAGAATGTCACGCTCCCCGAAGATCGAATAGCATTCCAGAATCTCCGGCGTAATCTCGACTTTCCGCATAAATTTTTCGCGATCTTCCTCGGTCAGTGTCCCGATCTTCAGCGTTGCGAAAATATACAGGCTGGCGCTGAACTTGTCCCGGTCGAGCAGCGCCACCTCACCCTTGATATAGCCCTCCTCTCGCAGCCGCTGCAGCCGGCGCCAGCATGGCGACTGCGACAGGCCAACCCGTTCAGCCAGTTCGCCCGTAGACAGCGAACTGTCCTTCTGGATCTGTTCCAGGATCTTTAGGTCAATGTTCGAAAGGGGTTCAGACATGCTCAGTATGATCAACCAAAGCCAAAAGACTATCAACTGGTTTTATTCGCGATTTCGTCCTTTTGCGCACAATCATTTTTACCGGCCATGCCCATGAATTCACGCAGAATCGCCGCCGACTGCGCCCGGCCCTCACCGTCGAACACCGAGTGGCCGGTGTCCAGAAACGCAAAACGAACCCGGTCGAGCGGAATACCGCCATGGGTAATGGCATGATGGGTGCCCAGCACCGGCGTTGCCAGGTCATGATGGCCTCCATAGACCAGAAGCCGGGTCTCCCGCTGCTCTGCCATCAGCGTGCCGATATGCTGAGCGACATTGCCGGCAAAGGGTGGTCGCAAGGAAGCGGGGCGGAAATCCCAGGCAAAATTCACATCAAGGGTCAGGCTGTAATAGTCGCGTTTCCCCGCCACGCGCAGGTCCTCGCGCAGATACCGCCCAAGCGGCTCGGATATGATTACATTGCTCTGCCCGAGCCCCAGCGCCGGGTCGTTTGCGGCGGCCGGGCGGTCCGGGTTCTTCGGCGCCGCCGGCGGGGCTGTTACCCGGGTATCGAGGCGGCTCAGCAACCGGCCTGCCAGCAGGTTTTCCAGAAACACCTGCGTGTCGACGCGAAGCCGACTTTCGCGGATCATGGCTTCGGGCAGCTGTATCAGGCCGGCGATATGGCGGCTGGCCCGGGTCAGTTCGGCTTCCGGCAGCGCCGCGCCCTGCTGCAAGAGGCTGGCATAATCGCCCTGTGCAAACCGCCTTGCGTCTTCCCAGACCTGTCTGGCAGTACGATTGTCATCTGGTCGCCGGCGATGTTGCCACGCCGCTACGGCCATGCTGGGCAGCGCATTGATGGCCACCTGATCCGGCGATGTCGCAAATTCCAGTGCCGGCGACACCAGCACCAGCCCGGCCACATCGAGATCGGCAATTGCTCGTGCCATCAGCCCCAGCCGGTAACCGCCATAGCTTTCGCCGACCATATATAACGGTGACCGTGCCCGCCCTTCCCGCGCCAACCACGCCCGCACAAGCGCCAGCGTCGCCGCTGCATCACCATCGGCCGACCAATAGGCCTTGCCGCCGCCCTCGCGCAGCGGTCGGCTGAACCCGGTTCCGACCGGATCGATGAAAACAAGGTCTGCCATATCGAGCACCGTCTCGGCATTGTCGATCAGCGGTCGTTGCCCGTGGGCATCGCGCGCGCCCAGTCGCTTCGGCCCGAGCGCATTCATGTGGAGCGGTGAGGACGAGGCTCCCGGCCCGCCGTTAAAAAGAAACATCACCGGGCGTGGCTCCGCACCGCCAGTGCCATTCGCGCGCACGTAGGACGTGGCTGAAATCGTTGCTTCGCCCTGGCCTGACGAGTCGCGCAGTACGTGCTCGGACCAGGTGGCGCGGTATTCGATCGTGCAGCCGGACAGCACCAACTTGTGCATGGTACTCGCGGCAGGGAGGAGGCCTTCGCTAGCAACCGGGATCGGCGCAGGCTTGCCGGTTTGCGCCGCAGCCGGCTCAGCAGGTGCGATCACCAACCAGGTGGTTGCGACGATGCTCATCAGTGCCGATGTCTTGCGCATGCAATGCCTCAAAACGAAAAACTGCCACCAGCCTAGCCGATCATCGCGGATTGTCTTGCCCGACCGCAACCGACGAACCTCGTCAAAAGCATCATCAAGACCATGAGCCGCCAATATTAGGCATGAAATCAGTCGTCGAAACTTCCATACTCAGGCGATGATACGTTTCCACGACCGTCATAACGTTGAACAGTTGCTCGATTATCCCGGCTGCATCGCAGCGGTTCGGCAGGCGATGATGGCCTTCAGCGTTGATGGCACCCCTCAGCCGCTGCGCAGCATCGCCACCATGGCGCGCGGAAAGCTGTTTGCCGTGATGCCCGGCGCGCTAGTGGCGCCGAAGGGTATGGGTGCCAAAATCATCACCGCCTATGCCGAGCCTGACCAGCCGGGCCGTTCCCACCACCGGGGCATTGTCGTGCTGTTCGACCGTGAGAACGGCGAGCCGCTGGCCATTGGCGATGCCGGGGCAATCACGCTGATCCGTACGGCGGCCGCGTCCGCAGTCGCAACCGATGCGCTGGCCCGGCCGGACGCCCGTCGCGCCGCCATCTTCGGCACGGGCGAACAGGCCCGTTCGCATGTGCTGGCGATGAGCCATGTCCGGCCATTCGAGGAGATCCTGATCTGGGGCCGCTCTCGCGCCTCGGCGGTGACGCTGATCGAAAGTCTTAAACCCAGCCTTACCGTGCCGATGCGCTTCGAAGCCGACGCTCAGACCGCGGCAGAAGCCGCGGATGTCATATGCACGGTCACAGCGGCACCGACCCCGGTCCTGCGCGGCGTCTGGGTGCGCCCGGGCACTCATGTCAACATTGTCGGGTCTAGTCACGCCGGTCCTGTCGAGATCGACAGCGATCTCGTCGCCCGAGCTCATTATGTTGCCGACAGCCGCCAATCGGCGTTGGTTGCAGCGGCGGAATTTCTGGTGGCTAAAGCCGAGGGCTTTGTCGGCGATGATCATATCAAGGCGGAAATCGGCGAGGTTCTTGCCGGAACGGCCCCTGGTCGAACTTCGGTCAGCGCCATCACGATCTACAAGTCCCTCGGGCATATCGTGCAGGATCTGGCTGCACTGACCTATCTCGATGCGCGCACCATATCCGATAGCGCCTTCGACGCAGGCAATACCACCAAACGTAATTAGATCGTTCTGCAAAAGCGTTGAAGTGTGACCTTGCACGCGTGCAGCGTCCCCCTTGACGGAGTGACTATGCTGCCAGGCTGGCAAGCCATTTTTGTTCGAAAATCATAGAACACACGAGCGTTCTGGCCCGGCGGTGGCAGTGGCCAGCTATTTTCTCAAAACTACCCCAAAATTTCCTGAGGTTGTGCGCTCGCTCACGGGACGCGATGCGGGCATCGCTTTGGGATGTTCGAAGATCATTCCCGCCTGCCTGCCCATCGTGGCCCGCCCGTCCGTGCCACCAGACGCAGTGATCTTGCGCGCGACGCGACAAGCCCGTCCCGCCTCAATGACCTGCCAGAGTGGGTACACGATTTCGTAGCGCCTGGGGCGGCGGCACCCAGCGGCAAAAATGATGCCGGGGCGCTGCCTGCGGACGGCACCGCCGCCGAGGCGAAGATCAGCCCCTTCTTGACGAGGAGCGACGTCGCTGGAGAGCTGCGCATTTCCATCAAGACCGTCAGCCGCCTGCTCAAGCGCGGCGACCTCAAGGGCATTCATATCGGCCGATCCGTGCGTATCGCACGGGGC
>CAJAHV010000175.1 GCA_903939555.1 uncultured Alphaproteobacteria bacterium
ACCGCGCCTGCGATCTCGGCATGGCGTTCCAGCTCAACAACATCGCCCGCGACGTGATGGAGGATGCGGTCAACAACCGCCGCTACATCCCCGATGACTGGCTCGCCAGCGTCGGCCTCGCGCCCAACAACTACGCCTTCCCGTCGAACCGCCGGCAATTGTCACGGCTGGTGACGCGCCTCGTCAACGCCGCCGAAACCTATGAGGAATCCGCCCGCTTCGGCACCCCGGCTCTCGGCAATCGCGCCGCTTGGGCCGTGCTCGCGGCGGCGCGCATCTATGGTGGCATCGGCCGCAAGGTCCGCGACGCCGGGCCGGACGGGCTGGAAAACCGCATGAGCACGTCGAAAGCCGAAAAGCTGACAGCGGTAGCGCTGTCACTCGCTGAAATGCTGCGCCGCAAGCAGCGCTGGCCGCTGCCGGGGCCGGCGCGCGAGGGGCTGTGGACGATGCCTTGACGGCGGCCGCAGTAGGCAGGCTGCAATTGCGTTGCAGCCCGCCACATGAAACGGCCGCTTGCGACCCAATTTTCGCCGTTCGCCATTACTCCCGCGAATGTCCGCTTTGGGCAATTCCGGACGTTCCAATCAACTTGCTCGAATCGAACTAAGGAGCTGACGCCTTTGGCGAAGCCGGCGCCGATCAGTTTACGTACCACGACGGTAACCGAGTCTGTTCTGGTCGTGAGCTATCTCGTCGGCACCGGGCACGAAATAAGGAGTAAGGTTATTCGATGACACGGCAGCTTGCACGACTTTCATTAGCCATCGGGGTCGTCGTCGGCCTCTGCGGCGCCGTGCCAGTCTTGGCTCGTGGCGATGAGCAGATATGGGGGGCGGTAATCGCAAGCGGCACGGTGCGCGGCGACCTGTTCCTCTGGCTGGAAGGACAGGCGCGGGCGACCGATGCCGTTGGTGGAGGCAGCCAATTCATCGTCCGACCGGCGATTGGCGCGCGTATCGGGCGAGATGCCCATGCCATCATCGGTTATGCCTATGTCCGGACAGATCCGGAAGATGGCACGCTAACTAACGAGCATCGCCTTTGGCAACAGGTTCAGTTCGTGCCTTTGAGAACGAAGGACGGAGCGCCGCTCGTCATCAGCCGGACACGGCTAGAACAGCGCATGATTGAAGGGCGGGATGGAACCGTCTGGCGGCTCCGACAATTCATAAAGGTACAGGTACCTATCGTGAGCGTGAGCGGGCTTCAGGCAATCGCTATCACCGAAGGCTTCATTAACCTCAACGACACTCGTGGAGGTGCCCGGCAGGGGCTCGATCAATGGCGTAGTTTCGGCGGTTTCGGCTATCCTGTCGCCAGCCGTGCGCGGCTCGAACTGGGATATCTGAACCAGCGCATCATCCGGTCGGGCGACGATCGCGTGAACCATATGCTGAGCGCCACTCTGTTCATTCAGCTTTAGCCGCGCCCCGGACTTGAGCCGATAAAGTGGAGAGGCATCGCCTCAACTGCCCCCCCGTTCTTAGAACTATGTGGGCCTGAGGTAGTCGAGCGCGGAATGGCGCCGAAAGCGATTATAGAAGCAGTCGATGTATCGGGCACACCGCGGATGGCGGGTCCTGACGTAAGCAGACATTGAGCGAGCATTTCGGAAATGGCAAAAATGTTCCAGAATCGGTCGTTGGCGCGATTTTTGCTTCAGATAGCAAGTGTCTGTAATCACTGTCCTACAAGGCAATTTTGTGCCATGAAGAAACTGCGAGCCGCTCTTTGACATTGCGAAAAGAATATATCGGCTTTGGCGAGGCGCAAAGCCCCAGCGTCACGTTCCGCTAAACGGGCAATTTCGTGACTTTCGTGAACTTTGGACGCTGGCCGGCAGCGTTACGCTGCTGGCGCCAAAACTGCGTTCGGCGTGACTTTCGTGACTCTGCCGCCAAGGACGGCGCGCTCCGGGTCGCTGCCGATCTAGCGCGCCCAATGCTCGGCATTGTCGATCATGCCCATCTCCGCCTTCATTTTGGCGCTCGCCCGGATGCGGCCGCGGCCATCGGCCTCGAGTTGCGCCTTCAATTTGCGGATCGGCGGCGCCCAGATGAAGCCGAAGCTGACCGTGCCATGCTTGGTTTCGACGACATGGTGGAGGCGATGCGCTTGAACAACGCGCTTCATATAGCCCCATTTCGGGTTCCAGCGGTGCTTGAGGCGGCGATGGACGAGCACGTCGTGCAGCCCGAAATAAATGGCGCCATACATGGTAATCCCGGCACCGATCGCGGTGATCATGTGCAGGACGTAATGCGTGCCGATCAACAACAGGATGATCGACGGAATGGCCCCGGCGACGCCGAACCAGTCGTTGCGCTCGAAAAGGCCGGTGCGCGGTTCATGATGGCTCTTGTGCAGCACCCAGAGAAAGCCGTGCATGACATATTTGTGCGACACGATCGCCACCGCTTCCATGATCGCCGTGACGATCAGCGCGATGCCGATGCCCTGCCACCAGTTGACATCGGTGAGCACGGGGTAACGGCTGGACAGGCTGGCGAGGGTGTCGAACATATCTTAAAGCTATAGCCAGACCGTCGCGGTTACGCACTAGTAGTGTTGCCGCACCCGCAGCAAAGGACCCCGCATGCGCCTGACCGCCGCCGTCGTTATCGCGCTCACCCCGCTGCTGCTGCTCGCCGCCTGCGCAACCCCGTCGCAGCGCATCGCGATCGCGCTGACCGACCGCGGTGTGCCGCAACCACAGGCGCGCTGCATGGGTGACCGGCTCGGCGACCGGCTCAGCCTGGCGCAGTTGCAACGCCTCGACCAGATCAGCCGGCTCAACGGCGGCCGCCTCAACCGCATGAGCATCGCGCAGATCGCCAGCGCGCTGAGCGACCCGCGCGACCCGGGGCTGGTGGCAGAAGTCCTCCGCGCCGGGCTGGGGTGCTTGATCTAGGCCGGGGTTCAGCAGCGATTCAGGGTGTGGTCGCGGCTGCAATTGGCGCTGGGAAAGCATTGACGAGATAACCCGGAACGATGTCGCCGGCCTTCAGCTTGGCGTTGTTGCCCTTGGCTACGAGGCCCCAAGGCGTAAGCGCCAGTGTAGCTAGCACGATCTGCAGATTGCCGCCCTGGCCGGCATTGCCCGGGGTTCCGCTGAGCGCCAGCTTTTGGCCAGCGAATTCGATGTAAAGCAGGCGGGTCGCCAGTTTGCCGGAACGACCGGCGATGCCGTTTGTCTCCACGTCAGTAACTTCGCCCCAGGCTGCGACGCCGCGCGGGATGACCACGCGATCACCGATGACAAACGGCTGGGCTAGTCGCAGCAGAAAACGATCGCCGGGCTTGGCGGTTTTGGTGGTCACTTCGTTGATCACCATCAACTCGATCTTGCTGCCTGCCGGAGCAATCGGAGCTGGCGCAGTTAGGGCGCTGGTTGCCGCCGACGGTGCGATGTTGGTAGGCGCAGT
>CAJAHV010000176.1 GCA_903939555.1 uncultured Alphaproteobacteria bacterium
AATTGGCGACACCGTCGCCGAATTGGGCGCGGATGCCGAACTCGCCGGGCTTGCCCCTTGGCTCGATGATGCGCTGGCGGCGACACGCAGCGCGACCTTGTGGTTGACCGGCAACAACAATCCCGATGATGTCGCCGCCGGCGCGACTCCGTATCTGCGCATGATCGGGGTGACGCTGGGCGGCTGGCTGCTGGCGCGGCAGGCGCTGGTCGCGGCGGCGGCGCTCAAGGCCGGCAGCGGCGACCCGGCGTTCCTATCGGCCAAGATCGCCACGGCGCGCTTCTATGCCGAACAGATTTTGCCGCAGGTTGCAGCGCTGTCCGGCCCGGTGACGCGCGGCGCGGCGACGCTCTATGCCCTGTCGGAGGATGATCTGGCGGCATAGCGCGGTCCCCTCCCGCTTCCGGGAGGGAGCGGCAGGCTTGCCACCCGGCTGCAACCGCGCCACGATAGCGTCATGAAACTCGCCTCGCTCAAGTCTGGCCGTGACGGTCGTCTCGTGGTTGTCTCTGAAGACCTCGCGTGGTGCGCGGCGCCGCCGCCGATGTACCCCACCTTGCAGGCCGCGCTCGATGATTGGGCGCATGCCGAACCGATCCTGCGCGGCGTCGCCGAAAGCCTGGCGCATGATGCAGTGCCGCACAGCCGCTTCCATGAACGCGCCGCCGCGGCACCGTTGCCGCGCGCCTATCAATGGGCTGATGGCTCGGCCTATGTGAACCATGTCGAACTGGTGCGCCGGGCGCGCGGCGCCGAACTGCCCGACAGTTTCTGGACTGATCCGTTGATGTACCAGGGCGGCAGCGACCATTTTATCGGCCCGCGCGATCCCTTGCCCTGGCATGACGCCGGCTGGGGCCTCGATCTCGAAGCCGAAATCATCGTCGTCACCGGTGATGTGCCGCAAGGCGCGACGCGCGAACAGGCGATCGCCGCGATCCGGCTGGTCGGGCTGGTCAATGATGTGTCGCTGCGCGGCCTGATCGCGCAAGAACTCGCCAAGGGTTTCGGCTTTGTCCAGTCTAAGCCGGCGTCGGCGCTGTCGCCGGTGTTCGTCACCCCCGACGCGCTGGGTGACCGCTGGTGCGATGGCAAGCTGCACGGCACGCTGAGTGTCGATGTGAACGGCCAGGCCTTTGGCCGCGCCGATGCCGGCCATGACATGACCTTCGATTTCGGCACGCTGATCGCCCATCTGGCGAAAACCCGCAGCATCAGCGCCGGCAGCATCATCGGCTCGGGCACCGTGTCGAACCGCGGCGCCGATGGCGGCCCGGGCACGCCGGTCGCTGCCGGTGGGCGCGGTTACAGCTGCATCGCCGAAATCCGCATGGTCGAAACCATCACCGGCGGCGCCCCGGTCACGCCGTTCCTGATGCCCGGCGATGTCGTGCGCATCGAAATGCTCGACGACCGCCATCATTCGATCTTCGGGGCGATCGAACAGACGGTGGTCAAGGCTGCGAACCCGTGACGGGCCGGCGGCGCACCGGCCTTGCACCGCTGGCCGCCTGATTTTCCGGCCGGGTGCTGCCAGATCAAACCGCCGGCGCGCGACGCAGGGCTATTGTTGCTGCGGGCGCCGGGCGGTAGGAGTGGCGAAACCTTTGCCAGTCCGGACCCGAAATTGAATCTCTATCCGCGTTTCACCGCCCATGTTGCCGATGCCCTTGCTGCGCTGGTGACGCAGGGCGACCTGCCCACAGGGCTCGATACCCGCGCCGTAGCGGTCGAACCGCCGCGCGATGCCAGCCATGGTGATCTTGCCACCAACGCCGCGATGGTCCTCGCCAAGGCGGCCGGCATGCGGCCGCGCGACATTGCCGTCATGCTGGCGCTCAAGCTCAACCATCTCGACGAGGTGGCCGAGGCTGAAGTTGCCGGCCCGGGCTTTCTCAACCTGCGGCTGCACGGCGATGTCTGGCGCGCCGAAATCGCCGCGATTGCCGCAGCGGGCGGCGATTATGGCCGTTCGGTGCTGGGCGCCGGCAAATCGATCAACGTCGAATATGTCAGCGCCAACCCGACCGGGCCGATGCACATGGGGCATTGCCGGGGTGCCGTCGTCGGCGATGCGCTGGCCAGCACGCTCGAATATGCCGGCTTTGCCGTGACGCGCGAATATTACATCAACGATGCCGGCGGCCAGGTCGATACGCTCGCCCGCTCGGCGCACCTGCGCTACCGCGAGGCGCTGGGCGAGACGATCGAAATCCCTGAAGGCTTTTACCCCGGCGACTATCTGGTGCCGGTCGGGCAGGCGCTGGCCGCCGAATTCGGCGATGTCATGCTCGGCAAGCCCGAAGCCGAATGGTTGGCGATTTTCCGTACCCGCACCGTCGCCTTGATGATGGAGCGCATCCGCGCCGATCTCAAACTGCTCGGCATCGAACAGGATGTGTTCTTTTCCGAAGCCTCGCTGGGCAGCCGCGTGCAGGAAGCGCTCGACACGCTTGCCGCCAAGGGCTTGATCTACGAAGGCGTGCTCGAAGCGCCGAAGGGTGAGGCGGCGGAGGATTGGGAGCCGCGCCCGCAGACGCTGTTCCGCGCCAGCCAGTTCGGCGACGACAGCGACCGCGCGCTGAAGAAATCCGATGGCAGCTGGACCTATTTTGCCGGCGATGTCGCCTATCACTGGGACAAGCTGACACGGGGCTACAGTGCGCTGGTCGATATGTTCGGGGCGGACCATGGCGGCTATGTCAAGCGCATGACCGCAGCGGTGCGGGCGCTGTCGGGCGACACGGTGCCGCTCGACATCAAGATCGTCCAGATGGTGAAATTGCTGCGCGCCGGCGAGCCGGTGAAGATGTCGAAGCGTTCGGGCAATTTCGTCACGCTCGCCGATGTGGTCGAAGAAGTCGGCAAGGATGTCGTGCGCTTCATCATGCTGACCAAGCGCGCCGATTCGCAGCTCGATTTCGATTTCGCCAAGGTTGTCGAACAGTCGCGCGACAATCCGGTTTTCTATGTCCAATACGCCCATGCCCGCATCGCCTCGTTGAAGCGCAAGGCCGCCGAAGCCGGCATCGTGCTGCCGGCACCCGATTATGCCCTGCTCGATGATGTCGATCTGGCACTGGTCAAGACCGCTGCCTTGTGGCCGCGTATCGTCGAACAGGCCGCTGAAGCGCGCGAACCGCACCGCATCGCCTTTTACCTTGGTGATCTGGCCGGCGCCTTCCACACGCAATGGAATCTGGGCAATGATGATGCCCGCCGCCGTTTCGTGCTTGCCGATGATCCGGCGCTGACCGCGGCGCGCCTCGCGCTGGCCGATGCCGTTGGCCAGGTGCTGCGCAACGGGCTGGCGGTGATGGGCGTCGAAGCGGCTGAGGAACTGCACTGATGGCAGGCCGCCGCGACGAGGACGAGGATGCGCCCTGGCTGGCCGAAGCGGCGGCCCGGCCGCGCACCGATGTCAGCAAGCGCTCGTTGTTCTGGACGCTGCTGGTGCTGCTCAGCCTTGCCATGGTCGCGGCTGTCGGCCTCGTCCTGCTGCTGTCGAAAAAGGACAGCGGCTCGACGCAGGGTTACATGAATGCCGAACAGGCACCGCTGATCGCCGCCGAACCCGGCCCCTACAAGGTGACGCCGCTTGATCCCAAGGGGCTGGCGGTCGAAGGCCAGGACCAGACGATTTATGCCGCCGGCGAAGGCATCGACGAGGGCAGCTTCATCGACCCCGCCGCCGGCCCCGAAGCGCTGCTGCCGCGGCCGGGCAGCGCGCCCCCCGGCCCGCCCCCTGGCCTGCCCCGCGAACTGATGCCCGACGCCGCGACCATGACGGCGCCAGCCACGGCTTTGGCTCCGGCTGCGGCCCCGGCTGCGGCTCCGAAACCCGCCCCGAAACCTCCCGTGAAACCGGCATCACCGGCCCCGGCGGCGCCCGGGACTGCGACGAACCCGCCGCTTCCCGCGACAAAAACCCCGCCGCCGGCGCTCAAGACACCGCCACCGGCGCTCAAGAACCCGCCACCGGCGCTCAAGATTGTGTCAGTCCCGTCCCCAAAAGCGCCGCCACCGGCGCTCAAAGCTCCACCGTTACCGGCGCCAAAGCTCGCAGCCATCGTCCCCGATCCGGCAAAAAAGCCCGGTACGGTGCAGCTTGGTGCCTTCTCCAGCAGCGAAAAAGCCGATGCCGCCTGGGCCGGGCTGGCTCGGAAACCGGCACTCGCCGGCTTTGCCAAGCGCGTGCTGGTCGTCGAAAACGACGGCAAGACCCTCTATCGCCTGCGCGCCAGCGGCGGGGATGCCGACGAATTGTGCCGCAACTTGCAGGCGGCGGGCGCGCCGTGCACGGTGATCAAATGATGCAACCAAGCTTTCTGGGCCTCTCCGGGCTCACCATCACCGCCGATGAAC
>CAJAHV010000177.1 GCA_903939555.1 uncultured Alphaproteobacteria bacterium
CAGCATACACTGGAATTGGGTGGCCGGGCGGGGGCGCGGGCCGGTGCCGTCTTGCCCAGGCAAGGTCAGGCGGAAAGCTTCTTGCGGCCCTGCGCGCGGCGATTGCGGATCACGTTGCGGCCACCCGGGGTCGCCATGCGGGCACGAAAACCGTGGCGACGCGCGCGGACGAGCTTGGACGGCTGATAGGTACGCTTCATTTCGCAATTCCTGTGGGTACAGCCGGGACGCGCCCCGACCGAAAATTCAAGAGGCGTCGCATAAGGGCAGATGCGGGTTGAGTCAACATATCCGGCAGGCCGGACACGCTGTTGGTGCCGGGGCCTGCACGTCACGTTACAGCGATCAGGCGGCTGTGCACAGCCTGCGCCCTCGACAAGGCGGCGCGCCCCCGGCAAGACATGGCCATGACCGTTTCGCCGCTCGCCCGCCCCTTCCCCGCCCTTGCCGCCCTTGCCGGCGTCCGCATCGGCACCGCCACGGCGGGTTACAAGCCCTGGACCCGCGCCGATGTGCTGCTCATCGCCTTTGCGCCGGGCACCACGGTGGCTGGGGTCACCACCAGCTCGCGCTGCCCCTCACCCGAGGTCGAATTGTGCCGCGAACGCCTCGGCGGCGGTCAGGCCCGCGCGCTGGTCGTCAATGCCGGCAACAGCAATGCCTTCACCGGGGCCGCCGGGCGCGCCGCCGCGCAGGCGCAGTCGGCGGCGGTGGCCGCGCTGCTCGGTTGCGATGTGGCGCAGGTCTTTGCCGCGTCCACCGGCGTCATCGGCGTGCCGCTACCGCGCGACAAGGCGGTCGCCGGGGCCACGGCGGCCCATGCCGCGCTTGGCAACGCCGATTTCCATGCCGCCACGCTGGCCATCGGCACCACCGACACCTTCGCCAAGGCCGCCAGCGTGGCGGCGATGATCGGCGATGTGCGCGTGACCTTGACCGGGATCATCAAGGGCTCGGGGATGATCGCACCCGACATGGCAACGATGCTGGGCTTCATCTTCACCGATGCCGCCGTCGCCCCCGCCTTCCTGCAAGCCGCGCTGGCAGCCGCCAATGCCCGCAGCTTCTCGTGCATCACCGTCGATGGCGACACCTCGACATCCGACACCGTGCTGGCCTTTGCCACCGGCGCGGCCGCCAATGCCGCCATCAGCGGCTGGGAATCGCCGGGTGCCGACGCCTTTGCCGCCGCGCTGGCCGATCTGTGCCGGCAACTGGCGCAACTGGTGGTGCGCGACGGCGAAGGCGCAAGCAAGTTCATCGCCATCACCGTCACCGGCGCCGAGGATGACCGTGCCGCCCATGCGGTCGCAATGAGCATCGCCAATTCACCGCTGGTCAAAACCGCCATCGCCGGCGGCGACGCCAATTGGGGCCGCATCGTCATGGCGGTCGGCAAGGCCGGCGAACGCGCCGAACGCGACCTGCTCAGCATCCGCTTCGGCACCAGCATCGTCGCGCAGGACGGCGCGGTCGTGCCCGGCTATGACGAAGCGCCGGTGGCGGCGCATCTGGCGGGCGAAGATATCGATATCACGGTCGATCTGGGGCTCGGCAGCGGCCGCGCCACGGTTTGGACCTGTGACCTGACCCATGGCTATATCAGCATCAACGCCGATTACCGGAGCTAACCCGATGACCTCCAGCCTCACCCCCATCCTCCACGAATATCAGGCATCGCCGTTTTCCGAACTGGTGCGCGCCGCCTTCGGGCTGAAAGGCATGGCCTGGCAATCGGTGACCATCCCCAACATCATGCCCAAGCCCGACCTCGTCGAGCTGACCGGCGGCTATGCGCGCACACCCGTCGTGCAGATCGGCGCCGATATCTATTGCGATACCGCCGCAATCCTGTCGGCGCTCGATCATCACCAGCCCGAGCCGAGCCTGTATCCGCCGCCGCTCGGCGCGCTCCACAAGGTGATGGCGAGCTGGGCCGGCGGGCCGCAATTCATGGCGCATGTCGGCGCGGCGCTGGGCGCGATGCCGGCAGGGGCGCTGCCCGAGGCCTTCATCGCCGATCGCAAGGGCCGTTTCGGGCTCGACATGGCGGCATTGGCCCGCGCCACGCCGCACCTGACCACTCAGGCGTTGACAGCGGCGCACTGGCTCGATGCTAGCCTCGCCGATGGCCGCGCCTTTGTCGGTGGCGAGGCCCCGGGGCATGCCGATCTCGCCTTCTACAGCAATATCTGGTTCGTGCGCGGCAACCCTTTCGCCGCCGAAACCACCGCGACGATCCTGGCGCTGCCGCATCTGGCGGCCTGGTATGACCGGGTGGCGGCGCTGGGCCATGGCACGCGCAGCGTCATCACCGCCGCCGATGCCATCGCCATTGCCGCTGCTGCCACGCCGGCACCGGTCACCGGCCGCATCGATGCGCCGTTCACCGCCGGCCAACCCGTCGCAGTGCGCACCGATGGTTCAGGCGATGCACCATCGCTCGGCCGGCTGGCGCAATGCGACGCCACCGGCATCATCATCCACCGCGACGGCGCCCGCTGCGGCACGGTCGCGGTGCATTTCCCGCGGCTGGGCCAGATCGTCAGCCCAGCCTGAAGCTCAGCCGAGCTCGCCTTCCAGCCAGCTCTTGAGCTGCGACTTGGGCGCGGCGCCAACCTTGGTGGCGACCGGGGCGCCATTCTTGAAAAGGATCATCGTCGGGATGCCGCGCACGCCATAGCGCGTCGGGGCATCGGGATTCTCGTCGATGTTGATCTTGACGATCTCGACACCGGCGAGTTCGTTGTTGATCTCTTCGAGCGCCGGGGCGATCTGGCGGCACGGGCCGCACCATTCCGCCCAAAAATCGACGAGCACCGGCTTTTCGCTGGCGATGACATCGGCGTGGAACGAGGCATCGGTGATCTGCTTGGTGGCCATGATCGGCTCCATGAAAGGGTTATGTCATCCAGATAGGCGCGGGTGCCACCCGGTTCAACTATAGTTCGTCTTTGGGGTAGTGAAGCCGGATCAGCGCATCGGGGAGCGTGATCAAGCGCGGCGCCTCGGTATAGAGCAGCGCAGCGGTCACCGGCCGTCCCGGGAACACCTGTTCGAGCGCGGCGACATAGGCCGCCATCTGGCGCAGATAATAGGGCTCGACCGCTTCGGCGCTGGCCGGCACCCGCCGCCCGGTCTTGAAATCGATGATCGTTACGCCGGCATCGCCGACCAGCAGCCGGTCGACCGTGCCGGCGATGACCAGCGAGCCGACGACGGCGGCGATCGGCGCTTCGACCAGCGCACCGGGGGCAAACACAGCGGCAAAAGCCGGATCGGCAAGGATGCCGAGCACCGTTTCAACCAGCGCGGCCGCATCAAGTTCGGGGACGCTGGCCCTGCACCAGGCTTCGCCGACCGGGCGGCGGCGGTCCTCGGGCAGATCGGGCAGGCGTTCGAACAGCGCGTGCAGCGCGGTGCCGCGCCGTGCCGCCGCCTTGGCCGCCGGGCCCTGGGGTGGCGCGCTGACATCATCGGCAGCGATCGCCGATGGCGACAAGGGCCGCGTCGGCCGCGCTTCGGCCGGCGGCAGCGTGTCGAGCCAGGCCGGCACCAACAAGCTGTCGGCGGGGTCGAGACTGGTTGTCGGTGTCGCTGCGGGTTTTGGCGTGCCGCTGGCGTGGCGCCGGCTGCCATTGGTCCAGTCCGACGTTTCGAGGCCTTCGACATCGAGTGTTTCGAACGCCTCGGTCACCGTCGCATACCAGCTTTCGGGCGGTATTTCCTTGGCGTTGGCGCGCAGCGTGCCGCCGATGAACAACAGATCCTCGGCGCGAGTCAGCGCGACATAAAGCAGCCGGCAATGCTCGCGGTGCGCGGCGGCCTTGAGCTGGTCGATCCGCGCGGCGACCGGCCCCGACATGCCTGAGCGCGATTTCAGATAGACCGGCAGCTCGGGGCCATTGTCGAAGCTCATCAGCACCGGCGCATCGCGTTCGGGCGTCGGCGCGCGGGTCGCATCGGCCATGATGACCACCGGCGCCTGCAGGCCCTTGGCACCATGCACGGTCATCAGCCGCACCGCCGCCAGCGGGCCATCGGGATCGCGCTTGATATCGATGTCATCGGCCTCGACCCAGGCCAGAAAGCCCTGCAGCGACGGCGCATTGGCGGTTTCGAAAGCCAGTGCCTGATCGAGCACGGCATCGATGGCGTCGCGGGCTTCCTCGCCGAGCCGCGCCAGCAGGCGACTGCGCCCGGCAAGCCCGGCATCGGACAGGACGCGTTCGAAAAATTCATAGGGCGCGGCAAAATCGGCAAAGCCGAGCAGTTGCGCCAGCCAGTCGCGCGCCACCATCACCACCGGGTCGGCGCTCGCCTGCACCTGTTGCCACAGGCTGGCCGGGCGCCCGGCAGCGAGCGCGTGCAGGCGGTCGTGGCCGATATCGACAAACGGCGAGACGAGCAGCGCCGCCAGCGTCAGATCATCGCAGGGTTGCAGGGCAAAGCGCGCCGCGGCGAGCAGATCGGCCACCGCCAGCGGATCGGTGAGCTTCATGCGGTCGACCCCGGCCACCGGCACCCGCCATTCGTGCAGCGCCGCGACCAGCGCGTTGGAAAAGCCGCTGCGGCTGCGCACCAGCACAAGAATGTCCTGCGGCCGCACCGGAAGCCCACGCGCTGGCAGCAGCAGCGGCGCCGCCGGGTTCAACCAGCCGGCGATGGTTTCGGCGATCTGGTGCGCCAGCTTGATCTCGGCCTTGGGGGAATAGGCTGCGTCATCGCCTGCCTCGCCACCGACTTCATCGCCGCTGCCGTCATCCTCATCGCCGGCCTGCACCGGCGGCCACAGCGTCACCGCCCCGGCGCCATCGGCGCGGTGCGCGACATGCGGCCTGATCTCGCCGCTGCGATCGAGCGTCGAATGGCCGAGATAATCGGCAACCGCATCGACCACCGTCAGCACCGCCGGCACCGAGCGGAAATTGCTGGTCAGGTCGATGCGCCGCCAGATTTCGCCGCTGTCGGCGGCCCATTGCGCGAAACTGTCGTGCTGGTCGCGATAGACATCGGGGTCCGAGCCCTGGAAACTGAAAATCGCCTGTTTGTAATCGCCAACCACGAACAGCGTGCGCTGGACATCGCGGGCGCCATCGCCATCGAACCAGGGCCGGG
>CAJAHV010000178.1 GCA_903939555.1 uncultured Alphaproteobacteria bacterium
CGCGATAGCAGTCGGCCGCTAGCGCGCGCTCCGCCGCAACGCGACACGGATGAGGTCGCTCACCCCGGCACCGTCGCCCAGTTCGGCCCGGGCTTCGGCGACAGCGCGGCTGGCCTCCATGGGCTTGAAACCCAGGCCGGCGAGCGCGGTCAGCGCATCGGCAATGTCGCCGCCTGTGCTGCCGACCGGCAACGGTGCGGCGCTGCCCAGCGCGACGGCACCGAACTTACCCTTCAGTTCATTGGCGATGCGCGCCGCCAGTTTAGGCCCGACACCATTGGCACGCGCGATGCTGGCGGTGTCGGCGGCGGCGATGGCGTGCGCCAGTTCGTCGGGCCCGAGCACTGACAGGATCGCCAGCGCCACGCGGCCGCCGACACCCTGGACCGTGGTCAGCAGGCGGAAACTGTCCCGTTCGGCCTCGCCGAGGAAACCGAACAACTGTATGGCATCCTCGCGCACCTGGGTTTCGATGTGCAGCATGACGGCGCTGCCGTTGCCACCGAGCGCGCCAAGGGTCTTGCTCGATGCACTGACCAGATAGCCGACGCCGTTCACATCGACGACACAGGCATCAGCCGCGGTCGAATCGAGCAGTCCCTTCAATCGCGCGATCATGCCGCCCCCTGCAATCGTGTCGTTGCGCCAAGATGCGCATGCGTGATCGCCACGGCAAGCGCATCGGCGGCATCTTCGCCGGTGACCTTCACGCCCGGCAGCAGGCGTTCGACCATGGCATGGACCTGCGCCTTGTCGGCGGCGCCGGTGCCCACGATCGCCTTCTTGACCAGCCGCGTCGCATATTCGGCGATCGGCAACCCGGCGCGCCCGGCCGCCAGCATGACGACACCGCGTGCCTGACCCAGCTTGAGGGTCGATTGCGGGTTCACGTTGACAAAGACTTCCTCGATCGCGGCGCCGCTACAGGCGTGCGCTGCCATGATGGTCTCCAAGCCGACGTATAATTGCACCAGCCGATCAGCGAGTGCGTCGGCGGGGCGGGTCTTGACCGTGCCATGCGCAACATGGCGCAGCCGGTTGCCCGACGCCTCGATGATGCCCCAGCCGGTCTTGGCCAAGCCGGGATCGAGACCAAGGATGATCATGACGCTGCGACGGTGCTGTTTGAAAGCGTGACGAACGTTTCGCTGCGCAATTGCCAGCCGCCGCGAACAGGCACCCAGACGGCGAGATATTCGCCCTGCAGGCACGCTTCGCCCGTTGCTGTGCGGGTGCGCCCCAGCCACTGGCCGCGCTCCATTGCGCGATCGGCCGGTGTGGCGATGGTGATGACATCGGGAGTGCGGACAAAGGCGATGAAAGCCGGGTTGCGAAAGGCATTGGCGAAATAGCCGGCCATGGCATCGCCACCGGCGATCAATTCGCCGCCGCTGCCGGCGATGCCTGTGTAATCATCAGCAAAAGCCGCGCGAACGCCGGCGACATCGTGCGCGATGATCGCGGCATTATAGGCCGCGCGCGCGGCGCGGATGGCGGCGGTGTCATCGGCAGGGGTGGCGATTGCCATCAGCAGGAACGCCAGCGCCGCTTCACAGCGTCGCCATCACCTCGTCGGGAACATCGTAATTGCCCCAGACGGTCTGCACATCATCATCGTCTTCCAGCGCGTCGATAAGCTTGAGCAGTTGCGCCGCATCGGCTTCGCCCACAGTCACCATGATCCCGGGTTTCCACGCCAGCTTGATGCCTTCGGCCTCGCCCAGCACTTTTTCCAGCGCGCGGGCAACCTCGTGCATGCCATCGATCGCGGTCCAGATCTCGTGGCCGTCTTCGCTCGATTGCACATCATCGGCGCCGGCTTCGAGCGCAGCTTCGAATATCGTATCGGCGTCGCCGGCCTTGGCGGGGTAGGAAATCAGGCCAAGACGTTCGAAACCATGGCTGACGCCGCCCGAAGCGCCCAGATTGCCGGCATTCTTGGCAAAGGCGGTGCGGACATTGGTGGCGGTGCGGTTGCGATTGTCGGTCAGCGTTTCCACGATCAGCGAGACGCCGCCCGGGCCAAAGCCTTCGTAGCGGACTTCTTCATAATTGGCGGTGTCGCTCGCCGAGGCCTTGCTGATAGCGCGTTCGATATTGTCCTTGGGCATGCCCCCGGCTCGCGCCGTGACCACGGCGGCGCGCAACCGGGCGTTCATCGCCGGGTCGGGGAGGCCCATCTTGGCCGCCACGGTGATTTCACGCGACAGCTTGGAGAAGGCCGCGGCCCGTTTCCGGTCCTGCGCGCCCTTGCGGTGTTGAATGTTCTTGAATTTGGAATGACCAGCCATACGGCAGGCTCTAGGCCAGCAGGCCGCCCAAAAGCAAGGTCAGGCGAGCTTTACCGCCGTACCGGTAACGACGACCATCATCATCGAATCGCTGGCACCGATGGCTTCATAGTCGATCGCGATGCCGACAATGGCATCGGCACCCAACCGCCGGCCTTCCTCGATGAGTTCCGACAGCGCCTGATCGCGCCCGCCGCGCAGGACATTTTCGTAACTGCCCGAACGGCCACCGACGATGTCACGAATGCCGGCCAGAAGGTCGCGAAAGATGTTGGCGCCCATTACTGCTTCGCCCGAAACGAGCCCGAGATAGTGGCTGATCTGGCGGCCTTCGATGTTGCTGGTCGTCGTGGTGATCATGGGCGTGCCTTTCAGCGATGAGGTCGGCGCGCCGCCGTGACCGCCTGACCGAGCATGACTCCCGCCAGATGACCGCGATATTCAGCGCTGGCGTGGATGTCGGTATTGAGGTCGGCCGGGTCAAGGGTCAGGCCGGAAACAGCGGCGGCGCTGAAATCGGCGCTCAATGCGGCTTCGGCTTCGGCCCAGCGGAACACGCCGGGGCCGGCGCCGGTCACCGCGACGCGTACACCCGCGGCAAAGCGCGCCACGAAGATGCCGACCACGGCATAGCGCGAGGCGGGGTGGCGGAATTTGGCATAAGCCGATGCCGGCGGCACCTTGAAGGTGACGCCGGTGACGATCTCGCCATCGGTGAGCGCCGTGGTGAACATGCCCTGGAAATAATCATCGGCGGCATGGCGGCCGGCCGAGGTCGTCACCACGGCATCGAGCGCCAGTACCGCGGCAGGATAATCCGCCGCCGGGTCGTTGTTGGCAATGACACCGCCCAGCGTGCCACGGTTGCGGACCTGCGGATCGCCGATGCCGGCGGCAAGGCTGGCCAGCCCCGGAATGGCGGCCGCGACGGCCGCGTCGGTGGCGACGGTGGCATGGGTGGTCAATGCACCGATGGTCAGCGTGTCGCCGTCGCGGGCGATGCCGGCCAGGCCGGGAATGCCGCCAAGATCGACCAGCGTGTCGGGCATGCGCAGTCGCGATTTCATGGCGGGCAAAAGGGTGTGACCGCCGGCGATGAAAGCGGCTTCACCGCCACCGGCAAAGGTGCGGGCAGCTTCGGCGACGCTGCCCGGCCGGGCATAGGCGAACTCACGCATTGTGGGCCTCCATGGCTTTGGCACCGGCCTGGATGGCCTTGATGATGTTCATGTACCCCGTGCAACGGCACAGGTTGCCTTCCAGATCATGGGCGATGTCTTCGGCCGAAAGATCATGGCCGCGGCGGCGCACAATTTCGAGACCCGCGATTACCATCCCGGGGGTGCAGAAGCCGCATTGCAGGCCGTGATGTTCACGGAACGCCGCCTGCATCGGGTGCAGCGTGTCGCCGTTCGCCAGCCCTTCGATGGTGGTGATCGCCTTGCCCTCGGCCTGCACGGCAAGGACGGTGCAGCTTTTCATGGCGACGCCGTCGATCAGCACGTTGCAGGCGCCGCACTGGCTGGTGTCGCAGCCGATATGGGTCCCGGTCATGCCGAGATCGTCGCGCAGCAGTTCGACCAACAGCGTGGCGGGTGCCACATCGTGTGTCTGGCTGGTGCCGTTGATGGTCAGGCGGGTCTGCATCATTCTCCCCCGGAAATTTGGGATTTGGGATTGAGTTTCACGTCTTCTAGCGCATCGGGGGCGCCTGTGTCGAAGGCTTCGCAACTGTCCGGCAGGCGAATGTCAGCCGCCGCGCATCGCCTTCAACCCGGCGGACTGTTCGGCGATGCAGCGGGCACCGAGATCGCTTGCCTTGGCGCGTGCCCACCAGGCGGCCAGGCCGGGCCGTGCGGCGACGAGCGCACCGGTGTGCAGCGATTTGTCGAACACGTCGAAGAAGAAAAACAGTGGGATCAGCGCGCAATCGGCCTGGGTGACGCTGTCGCCCACGGCAAAGCTGTCGCCGGCGTTGCGGAAATGTTCGAGATGGCCGAGCGCTTCGGCCAGCCCGGCCATTGCTGCCGGGACGCCTTCGGGGTTTTCGCGGCTACGGAACACGCCGCCCAGATGTGGCACGAGATAAAGATCGGCGATGCGGACGAGCAGCCGGGTGGCGGCGGCGGCGCGGGGATCGGCCGGGAGCAGCCGCGGCCCGGCCAGCACATCATCGATGTAATCGGTGATCGGCTGGCTTTCGGGCAGGGCGAAATCGCCATCGACCAGCAACGGCATCTTGGCCATCGGTGACAGCGCGCGATAGGCATCGCTCTTGATGCCGCCTTCGAAGGCGACCGGGTCGAGATCATGCCCCTTGGCGCGCGCCGCCAGCACCGGGCGCATGACGAAGGGTGAGACAGTGCCGCCATAGAGAATCATGGTCATTGGTCCTTCTTGCCGCTTGGCGCCCTCCCGTGCCGGGCGGGACGCCGGCTTAGTCGATCAGCCCGAGCGCCGTCTTGTAGGTATCGAGCAGGGCCTCGGCTTCGGCGCGGGCGTTGGCTTCCATCTTGCGCAGCCGCACGATGGCCTTCATCGTCTTGGTGTCGAAACCGGTGCCCTTGGCTTCGGCGTAGACGTCCTTGATATCGTCGGCGATGCCCTTTTTCTCTTCTTCCAGCGTTTCGATCCGCTCGATGAACAGGCGCAGCTGCTCGGCGGAAGCATTTTCGTTCATGTCGTCTCCGATATCCTGATTCTGGGGTCGGCACGGACGCTAGGGACGCGTTCCGACAGTGGCAAGCCCGGCCTTAGCCGCCTTGCTTCGCCGCCGCCATCACCTTGTTGCGTTCGACCGATCCCGCCATGCGCGCCAGTTGTTTCGGCGTTGCTTCGGTCTGGTGCTGTGCCTTCCAGTCGGCCGGGTGCATGCCGTAGATGTGGCTGCGTGCCGCAGCATGATCGATCGTGGCGCCGGCATCGGTGGCGGCTTCGTGCAGCCAGTCGCCAAGGCAATTGCGGCAAAAACCGCCGGCACCCATCAAATCGACGTTCTGGACATCGGTGCGCAACTGCAGATGCGCGATCAGACGGCGAAAGGCGGCTGCTTCGATCCGGTCGCGGGTCATGTCATCGACAAACGGGCTGGTCATCTGGGGTTCTCCAATGGCGCTACGGCACGGGACGCGCTATGCGCAACCCGCTTCTCCCTGCCGTGCAAGGATTTTTTCATGGGCCCACATCTCGAACCGCGCGGCCGCCGGGTCAAGGTGCTTGCGACGCTTGGCCCCGCTTCGAACAGCGAAGCGATGATAGAGGCGCTGCTTGCGGCCGGCGCCGATGCGTTTCGCGTCAACATGAGCCACGGCAGCAATGCCGACCGCGGCGCGCTGATCGCGGCGATTCGGGCTGTCGAAAAATCCGTCGGGCGGCCACTGACCATTCTTGCCGATCTGCAGGGCCCCAAGCTGCGCGTCGGCCGCTTTGCCGAAGGCGGCGTGCCGCTGGCCAATGGCGACAGTTTCCGGCTCGACCGCGACCCGACCCCGGGGGGCCAGCGCCGTGTCTGCCTGCCCCACAAGGAATTGTTCGAAGCGCTTCAGCCGGGCGCGCGGCTGCTCGTCGATGATGGCAAGCTGGTGCTGCGGGTGCGCGCCGTCAGTGCCGATGTCATCGACTGCACGGTCGAGGTTGGCGGCCGGATATCGGACAACAAGGGGGTGAATGTCCCCGATGTCGTGGTGCCGCTGCCGGCGCTGACCGCCAAGGACCGTGCCGACCTGACCTTTGCGCTCGAACAGGGGGTGGACTGGATCGCGCTCAGCTTTGTCCAGCGGCCTGAGGATGTCGCCGAAGCGCGGGCGCTGATTCGCGGCAAGGCAGCGCTGATGGCCAAGATAGAGAAGCCTGCGGCGCTGGAACGGCTCGCCGAAATCCTCGAACTTGCCGATGCGGTGATGGTGGCGCGTGGCGACCTGGGGGTCGAACTGCCGCCGCAACAGGTGCCGCCGGCGCAAAAGCGCATCGTCGCGATGGCGCGCGCGCTCGGCAAACCGGTGGTAGTGGCGACCCAGATGCTCGAATCGATGATCGTGTCGCCGTCGCCGACCCGCGCCGAAGTCTCCGATGTGGCAACCGCCATATACGATGGTGCCGATGCAGTGATGCTTTCGGCCGAAAGCGCCGCTGGCAAGTTCCCGGTCGAAGCCGTCGCCATGATGGATGCCATCGCCCGTGAGGTGGAGGCCGATCCCGGCTATTTCGGCCGGGTGCATTTCAGCGACGACAGCGAGTTTGGCGGTGCCACCACCGCCGATGCTATGACAGCAGCCGCCGCGTCGATCAGCCGGACGATCGGTGCCCGCGCCATCGTCTGCTTTACCATCAGCGGCTCGACGGTGCGTCGCGCGGCGCGCGAACGGGCGGCGCTGCCGGTGCTGTGCCTGACACCCAAGCTGGCCACGGCGCGGCGCATGGGGCTGGTGTGGGGCGTCCATGCCGTGGTCACCCGCGATGTCGCTGGTTTCGAGGAAATGGTCGCCAAGGCCAAGCGCATGGCGTTGCGTACCAAGCTGGCGCGCGGCGGTGACCCGCTGGTGCTGATTGCCGGGGTGCCGTTTGCGACGCCGGGGACGACCAATGTGGTTCATGTCGTGCGGTTGACCGGGCAGGAACTGGCCGACCGCTGAAGCTCAGGCGGCAGTTATCAGGCCTTCGGCGGCCAGCCTGGTGCGCAGCCGGGCGAGGCCGGTGAAATGATGGCCGGGAAAGCCCTCAGCCTCGCCGGCACGGACATTTTCGATCCGGTCGTCGATGAACAGGCCTTCGCCGCGCGCTAGCCCGAACCGGCGTAGCGCCAGTCGGTAGATTTCGGGTTCTGGTTTGAACAATTGTTCTGTCCCCGACACGACGATGTCGGCAAAATAGTCGAATACCGGCGCGTGCGGGCGGAACATCGCCCAGAATTCGGCGGAAAAATTGGTAATGCCGAAAATCGGTACGCCGCGGCCGTGCAGCTCGGCAACAAGTTCGTGCATGCCGGCGATCGGTCCGGTGATGGTTTCGAGCCAGCGCGGCACATAGGCGGCGATCAGATCAGCCTCGGCCGGGTAGCGCGCGGTCAATTCCGCTGTGGTTTGAGCGTGCGGACGGCCGCGATCATGCTGAAAATGCCAATCGGGCGTGACGACGTGTGACAAAAACCAGTCGAGCCGCGCCGGATCGGGAATAAGCTTGCGATAGAGCGCGCCGATGTCCCAACCATAAAGGACATTGCCGACATCAAAAACCACGGCGCGCGGTGTTGCCATGGTCACGACTCAACCCGGTTCATGACAGTGGCAAGCAGCAACCTTCCCATGGTCGGGAAGGCGAATCGCTCAGCCTTGGCGGGCCTTGAAGCGACGATTGGTCTTGTTGATGACATAAGTGCGGCCATGACGGCGCACGACCTGGCAGTCGCGATGGCGATTCTTCAGCGACTTGAGGGAGTTGCGGACCTTCATGGGAAAACTTTCGAATCTTTTCGTCTGAAACAAGAGCGCGCTGGCTAGGGAAGGCCATCGGTAAAGTCAACGAAATTGCATCGGACGTGCCCTGCCGGGCCGGCGATGGTTGCGTGCCGGGCGCACT
Source organism: uncultured Alphaproteobacteria bacterium (assembly GCA_903939555.1). GTDB lineage: Bacteria > Pseudomonadota > Alphaproteobacteria > Sphingomonadales > Sphingomonadaceae > Sandarakinorhabdus. The sequence continues at coordinate 7,866 of CAJAHV010000178.1, forward strand.
CATGCGACCTCAAGGGCGCAATCACGCGCGGAAAGCTGTCGCTCCGCGCCCTTTGTGGAGTAGTCGCCATGCTTTGGAAGCCTGCACTCCGGTTGGCGCCGCTGGCCCTCGCCCTGCTGGTCGCCGGCTGCGTCACCCCGCCGGTAACCGAAGTCACCCGTTTTCACCTCGGGCAGCCGATCCCCAGCGATACGATCGTCCTTGTCCCCAGTCCCGGGGGGGACGCCAACAGCCTGGAATTCCGCAGCCAAGCGGCGGTGGTGGCGCGTGACCTCGATGCTGTCGGCCTCCATCCGGCGGCCGATGGCAACAGCGGCTATATCGGCACGTTGAAGATCGAGCAGTCGAGCCGTGCCGGTTCGCCGACATCATCGCCTGTCCGAATCGGCATCGGCGGTGCCACTGGTAGCCCCGGCGGTCGTGTTGGCGGCGGCGTGTCGGTGTCGGTCGGTCCCGCGCGCAGCGACGAGGTGCGCACCAATTTCCTCGGGCTGCAGATCCGCCGCCGGTCCGACGGGTCGATGGTCTGGGAAGGCCGGGCGGTGCAGGATGTCGCCGCTAATGCGCCGGCCGCGGCGCTCAATGCGGCGCTGCCGGTACTTTCGAAAGCGCTGTTAAGCGACTTCCCCGGGCCGAGCGGGCAGACAGTTAAGGTGAAGAGCGCCAAATGATCAGCATCAGTGCCGGTTTTGATTCGGGTAATATCGCCGTCCGCCGTTGCGCCGGGCCCGATGACATCGAACTTGCCATCGTCCGGGACCATCTTTCAGACTTTTACCAATGGTTCCATTTCCGGCTGAGCGGTGCCCGCAGCCAGGCCTGCACGCTGCGCCTCGTCGACATGGCGGGGGCGGCCTATCCCGGCGGCTGGCCAGGCTATCGCGCCGTCATTTCAGGCGATCGCCAGACCTGGACGCGCGCCGACACCAGCTATGATCCGGCCACCGGCAATGGCACGCTGACGATCCGCCTGACGCCCGACAGCGACACGGTGTGGATTGCCTATTTCGCGCCCTATTCGATGGAACGGCACCATGATCTGGTGGCGCGCATTGCCGCTGCCCCCGGGGTTGCCGCCGATGTGCTCGGCTACAGCCTCGATGGCCAGGCGATTGACCGGCTGCGGATCGGCAGCGGGCCGTTGCAGGCTTGGCTCTATGCTCGCCAGCACCCGGGCGAGAGCATGGCCGAATGGTGGGCGGAAGGCGTGCTGGAACGGCTGGTCGATGCCGGCGACCCGGTGGCGCGCAAGCTGCGCGATGCCGTCACTTTTCATATCATCCCCAACATGAACCCCGATGGCTCGCGGCGCGGGCACCTGCGCACCAATGCCGCCGGGGTGAACCTCAATCGCGAATGGGCTGCCCCTTCGGTGGAACGGTCCCCCGAAGTGCTGTGTGTATTGGCGGCGATGAAGCAAAGCGGCGTCGATTTTGCACTCGATGTGCATGGCGACGAAGCCATTCCGCATGTCTTCATCGCCGGCTTCGAAGGCATTCCGTCGATCACCGACAAGCAGCTGGGCCTGCTCGGCGATTATCAGGCGCGGCTGGCGCGGTTGACTCCCGATTTCCAGACGCGGATCGGCTATCCGTCGGCAGCACCCGGCAAGGCCAATCTGACAATGAGCACGAATGCCGTTGCCGAACGCTTCGGCTGCCTCGCGATGACGCTGGAAATGCCGTTCAAGGACAATGATGACCTGCCCGACCCGCAGGCCGGCTGGTCGCCAGGGCGCAGCAAGGCGCTGGGGCGTGATTGTCTGGCGGCACTGGCAGAAATTGTCGGCAATCTGCGATAATTGATCAATCTTGCCGCTCGGGTTCGCTTAACGGTGCCGGCAACCTTGCCATGAAGACCCGCATGCGCTCTCGTCCCCCCTTGCTGATCGCTGTTGCCATCACCAGCCTCGCTGTTTTGGCTGTTCCATGCCCCGCTGAATCGGCTATCCCTTGACGTATACGTAAAGCCATCGAGCCGGGAGCGCTGACGCCATGACCTATGAACACATTCTTTTTGCCGAAGCCGATGGTGTTGCGACGCTGACCATCAACCGCCCGGCACAGCTCAATGCCCTGCACCTCGGCGTCATCAGCGAGATGATCAACGCCGTCGACCGGGTGCGCGACGAAGGCACGGCGCGGGTGCTGGTGCTGACCGGTACCGGCCGCGCCTTTTGCAGCGGCGCGGATCTCGCGGGCGGCGGCGCGACGGGCGGCGGCGGCAGCGGTCCGGTGGATGCCGGCAAGGGGCTGGAGACGCATTTCAATCCGCTGCTCGAGCGGCTGTTCGCGCTGCCGGTGCCGGTGATCACCGCGATCAACGGCCTCGCCGCCGGGGCCGGCTGTTCCTATGCGCTGGCCGGCGATATCGTCGTGGCGGCGAAAAGCGCTTATTTCCTGCAGGCTTTCGTCAACATCGGGCTGGTCCCCGATGTCGGATCGACGTGGCTGCTGCCGCGCCTCGTCGGCAAGGCACGCGCTCAGGCGATGATGATGCTGGGCGAAAAGATCCCGGCTGAAACCGCCGTCGAATGGGGCATGATCTACAAGGCCGTCGATGATGCCGATCTGGCTGCTACCGTCAGCGCCATCGCGCAGAAGATGGCCAAGGGGCCAACGCTGTCGTACCGGCTGATCCGCCAGGGCATCCGCGACAGCCTCGACAAGACGCTGACCGAAGCCTTGATGGTCGAGCGCCGTAACCAGCTCCACGCTGGCCGCAGCGCCGATTTTGCCGAAGGTGTGACAGCCTTCCTGCAAAAGCGCCCGGCCGCCTTCAAGGGTAATTGAGCCCCCTTGGCACGGCTTGGTCGGCGGTGTGGTCCTGGCGGCCCCGGGTGTACACCCGGTCGGTCGGCAGGACCGTGCCGATGGCGATGTCGGGCGTCGTCTCGAGCGCCGTATAAAGCGGGCCGAAATCGGTCTCCTGCGTCTGGCGCAACAAGTCATCGAAACTGTCGATGACGAAGTAATTCTGCTGGTAATCATCGATGCGATATGGGGTGCGCATCAACCGCAGCATGTCGAACCCCAGCCGGTGCGGGCTCGGATCATCGAGCGCGAACAGCGATTCGCCGTGTGAGGAGACGATGCCGGCACCAAAGAGCTTCAGCGCATCGCCACTGCGCACCAGCCCGAATTCGACCGTGTACCAATAGAGCCGCGACAGCCGGGCAATCGCCCCGGCGCCGGCAGCGCGCAGGCCACCGCGGCCATAGGCCTGCATGTAATCGGCAAAAACCTTGTTGGCGAGCAGCGGCACATGCCCGAAAACATCGTGGAAGACATCGGGCTCCTGCAGATAATCAAGCTGTTCCGGGGTGCGGATGAAGCGCCCCGAAACAAAGCGCCGCTCGGCAAGATGGCCGAAGAACACGTCATCGGGCACCAGCCCGGGCACCGCCACCACCTGCCAGCCGGTCAGGTCGAGCAGCCGCGCCGACAGTTCGGCAAAATCGGGAATTCCGGGCTGGCGCATCTTGAGCACATCGACGCCGGCGAGAAATTCCGGCGCCGCACGCTCCTGCAGCATCGCGACCTGGCGGGCGAACAACTGGTCCCACACGGCGTGTTCGGCGGGCGTGTAATCGGCCCAACGCTGGTCGATCGTCCAGTCGGCGGCGCCTGGTGGCGGGGCGTCGGGCAGCGGTTTGTTGGCATCCTTGATCATGGTGCGGCGCTAACAGCCAAGCCGCGGGGGGCCGCGATCAATCCATCACCAGAACGGGTTTAATCACCCGGCCGGCGCGCATGTCGGCCACCGCTTCGTTGATCGCACTGAACGGATAGGTGGTGACCAGCCGGTCGTGCGGGAAGCGCCCGGCGCGGTGGCGTTCGATCAGTTCAGGAATAAAGACCTGCGGGTCGGCATCGCCTTCGACCGCGCCGCGAATCGACTTGCCGCCGAGCAGCAGATTGGGATTGATGCTGACTTCGGTGCCCGGCGGGGTGACGGCGAGCACCGCCAATTGCCCGCGCGAGGCCAGAGCCTCGGTGCCGGCGCGGATGATCGCGGCGATGCCGGTGGTGTCGACGATGAAATCGACGCCGGTCGGCAGGATCGCGCGCAGATCGGCGGCAAGGCGCGACGGATCGGACAGGATGCCATGGCTCGCCCCCAATTGCAGGGCGAGGTCGATGCGCTCCTGATTGATGTCGACGGCGATGACCGGGCTGCAACCGCTGTCGACCGCAGCCATCAGCGCCGCCAGCCCGACGCTGCCGGTGCCGAACACCGCCAGCGATTGCCCGGCGCGCGGTGCCAGGCTGTTATACACGGTGCCGGCGCCGGTCTGCATGCCGCAGCCGAACGGCGCTGCCAGCGCGAAATCGAGATCGGGCGGGATCTTCACGGTATTGCGGGCATAGGCGATGGCGTGGGTGGCAAAGCTCGATTGCCCGAAGAAACCGCCATAGACCGCGCCGCCGGCGGCCTGCATCGGCACCCGGCCGTCCGACAACAGCCCGGCATAGTTGAGCAGCATGAAATCGCTGCAATATTGTGGGTGATCATCGGTGCAATTGCCGCAATGGCCGCAACTGGCATAACTGAGCACGACATGGTCGCCGATGTCGACGTTGCCGACACCTTCGCCGATGGCGCGCACGATGCCGGCACCTTCATGGCCGAGCACCTGCGGCAGCGGCAGGCCCTGTTCGTAATTCTGCACCCCGACGTCTGTATGGCAGATGCCACAGGCGCGAATCTCGACGAGCACCTGCCCCGGGCCGGGCGCCGCCAGCGTCACCGCTTCCAGCGCATAGGGGGCGCCGCGGGCGCGCAGCACGGCGGCGGTTGCCGCGGTCGGCTGGCGCGCAGCGGCATTTTCTGCCTCTGCTGTAACCGCGCTGATCGCGGCATTGGCAGCAATGACGGCGGCATCCATGGCTCTCTCCCTGGTCTTATGTTGACAGGCTAGCGCGTCCCTCTGCACGCGTCACCCTTGACGATGCCGTCGCGTGCCGCCAGCGTCCAAAAACCGGCAAGCAGGGTTGCGTACAAAATGATCATCTATGGTTCGACGATGTCGCCTTTCGTCCGCAAGGTGCTGGCGCTGGCGGCCGAACTGGGGCTGACGGTTGACGCGAAACAGGTCGGCCTCGGCTCGCAGGATCCGGAATTTCGTGCCGCCAGCCCATTCGGCAAGATTCCCGCCTTGCGTGATGGCGACTTCACGCTCGCCGATTCGTCGGCGATTGCGCATTATCTGCTGGCGCTTGCGCCCGAATCGACATTGCTGCCCGCAGCGCCGCAAGCGCGGGCGACGACCATCTGGTTCGACGAATTCGCCGATACCATCCTGACGGCGGCCGCCGGCAAGATGTTCTTCAATCGCATCGTGGCGCCGCGCTTCTTGAAGCAACCGGGGGACCAGGCCGCTGCCGACAAGGCCGAGGCGGAGGAACTGCCACCCGTGCTCGCCTATCTGGAGCGGGTACTGCCCGCCAGCGGCCATCTTGTCGAAGACCGGTTGACGCTGGCCGATATCGCGGTGGCCAGTCCGTTCGCCAATCTTGGCCATGCCGGCTATCGCATCGATGCGACCGTCTATCCGCGCGTTGCTGCTTTTGCCGGCGCCATGCTGGCCCGGCCGGCCTTTGCCGATCTGATCAGCCGCGAAACCCGCGCGCTCAACCGGTGACTGCGCCTCGCGGCTTGACCCTGTCGGCGCGCCCGTTCAAACACGCGACATGGACATGACAGACCTTGCGCAACTGAGTTTCGAAGCGGCGTTGAAGCAGCTGGAAACCATCGTCCACCGCCTTGAAAGCGGTGAGGCGAGCCTGGAGGATTCGATCAATCTCTACACCCAGGGCCAGGATTTGAAGGCGCATTGCGAAAAGAAGCTCGCCGACGCGACGGCGCGGATCGAAGCCATCCAGCAAAATGACGCCGGCGATGCCATTGCTACCCGCCCCTTTGACCCCGCCGCGGCCGTCGCCAGCCGCGCGGAATGACCCAGGAAGCCGTCACCGTGCACGTGTCATCGACCAGCCTGAAACCCGCGCTCGATGCCATCGGCAAGGCGATGGACCAGCGATTCGACCGACTGCTCCAGGTGCCGGCCGACAGCAGCGCGAAATTGTACGACGCCATGCGCCACGCCGCCATCGGTGGTGGCAAGCGCATGCGGCCGTTGTTGGTGGTCGCCGCCTGTGACCTGTTTCATGTTGATCGCGAACGCGCGCTGCGGGTGGCGCTCGCCATCGAATGCATCCATGTCTACAGCCTGATCCATGACGACTTGCCGTGCATGGACGATGACGACATGCGGCGCGGCAAGCCCACGGTGCACAAGGCCTTTGACGAAGCGACCGCGGTACTGGCGGGCGATTGCCTGCACGCACTGGCCTTTGAAATCCTCGCCGATCCGGCGACGCATGAAGACCCGTTCGCACGCTGCGAACTTGTCACCGAGCTGGCGGTTTCATCCGGCCCGTCGGGGATGGGGGGCGGCCAGATGATGGACCTCGTCGCCGAACACGAGCTTTATGACCTCGCCGGGGTGACCCGGCTGCAGGCGCTCAAGACGGGTGCGCTGATCGGCTTCTGCCTCGAAGCCGGGGCGATCATGGGGCGCGTGCCCGAAGCGCAGCGCACGCCGTTGCGCGGCTATGCCCGCGATCTCGGGCTGGCCTTCCAGATCGCCGATGATCTGCTCGATGTCGAAGGCTCGGCCGAAGCCGCCGGCAAGGCGGTGGGCAAGGATGCCGCGGCGGGCAAGGCGACGTTCGTGTCGTTGATGGGCGTCGAACAGGCGCGTACTCAGGCAACGATGCTGATCGACCAGGCTATCGCGCATCTCAACAGCTTTGGCGAGGAAGCCGATCTGCTGCGCGCCATCGCGCGCTTCGCGATCGAACGCGACCGCTAGGAGAACACCCATGCGCATCGGCGTTTATCCCGGCACCTTCGATCCGCTCACCCTCGGGCATATGGACATCATCCGCCGCGCCGCGCGGCTGGTCGACCGGTTGGTCATCGGCGTGGCGACCAATCCATCGAAATCACCGATGTTCACGCTTGCTGAACGTCAGGCCCAGGTGCGCCGCGAAGTCGAAGGCATCGCCGGCGTCGAAGTTGTCGAATTCGACGAATTGCTGATGACCTTTGCCGAAAGGCTGGGCGCGACGGTGATCGTGCGCGGTCTGCGCGGTGCCGGCGATTTCGAATATGAGTTCCAGATGACCGGCATGAACCGCGCGCTCAACGACGATATCGAACAGGTGTTCCTGATGGCCGATGTCGCCTTGCAGCCGATTGCGTCGAAGCTGGTCAAGGAAATTGCGGTCTATGGGGGGGATATCCGCAAGTTCGTGACGCAGCGGGTCGCTGCCGATGTGGTCGCCAGAGTAGCCGAATTGGGTCGCAGAGTATGAAAATCATGGTGTTGCGCTTTCTGACCGTCGCCGTTGTCGCGCTGGGCCTGGCCGGCGCGGGGCACGCCCAGGGGCAGCCATCAAAGGAAGATCTGAAGGCACCGCCGGTGCTGCCCAAGATGGGGCCGGCACCGACAATGCCGGGGTCGCTGGCCAGCATCGATGATGAAAATGTTCTCATGCTCGATCTGTCGACCGGCGGGCGGGTCAAGATTGTCATGCGGCCCGACGCGGCACCCAAACATGTCGAACGCATCAAAACGCTGGCCCGCCAAGGCTTTTACGACGGCACGGTCTTCCACCGTGTTATCGAAGGCTTCATGGCGCAGGGCGGCGACCCGACTGCGACCGGCCAGGGCGGATCGAAACTCCCCGATCTGGCCGCCGAATTCAACGACCTGCCGCACGTCCGCGGTGCTGTATCGATGGCGCGGGCCCAGGGTCTTGATTCGGCGAACAGCCAGTTCTTCATCGTTTTCCAGCCGGTGCTCAAGCTCGATCGCACCTATACGGTCTGGGGCCGGGTAGTAAGCGGCATGGAATTCGTCGACGCCATCGCCAAGGGCGAGCCGCCGGAAAACCCGTCGCGCATCCTCAAGGCGTCGATCGCCGCCGACAAGGCGCCGCCGCCGGCGCCGGCCTCGCCGATCCCGCCTGCAGCGCTGTCGCCACCACCGGCGCCTGTCGTGGCCACCCCGTCGCTGGCCCCTCCCGTCGCCAAGGCGCCCGCCGCCAAGCCGAAGCCCAAACCAAAGGCCAAGGGCTGATCGTCGTGCGGGCGGTCAAGTCGCCGCGCCGCCGGGTGCCGGTTGCCACTATCCTCGCTACCCTGTCGTTGCTGCTGTCGGCCTGCGGTGGCGGCAGTAGCCCGCCGACCACCGGCGGGATTACGCCAACTCCGACCCCGACCCCCAGCAGCACGTGTTCGCTGCGGTCGCGCCAGGAGTGGGCGGCGGCGCAATTGCGCGAATTCTACCTGTTTCCCGAAACCCTGCCGGCAACGCTCGATCCCGCGCCCTACACCAGTGTTTCGACCTATATCGACGCGTTGACCGCGACGGCACGGGGGCAGGGGCGTGATCGCTTCTTCACCTACATTACCTCGATCGCCGAAGAAAACGCCTTCTTCAATTCGGGCCAGACCGCCGCATTCGGCATCCGGTTGCAGACCGACAGCGTGGCGCGCCGGGTGTTCGTGGCCGATGCCTATGAAAACGCCCCGGCCTTTGCCGCCGGGCTCGACCGTGGCACCGAAATCCTTGCCATCGGCACGTCGGCGGCCGATCTGCGCAGCGTCGATGCGATCATTGCGGCGGAAGGCGCCGCCGGGATCAGCGCCGCCTTCGGTCCCTCGACCGTCGGTGTCACCCGCAGCGTGCGCATCACCGATGCCAGCGGCAGCCGCGTCGTGGC
>CAJAHV010000179.1 GCA_903939555.1 uncultured Alphaproteobacteria bacterium
CGCGCGCAACTCCATGCGGGCGAGGTGGAGCCCGAGGCAGAGGTGGACGCCGTTGCCGAACGCCGTCTGCGGGTTGCTCGCCCGGTCGATGATGAAGCGATCGGCGTCGTCGAACACGGCTTCGTCGCGGTTGCCCGACCAATAGAACAGGCACAGCCCGTCGCCGGCCTTGATGGTCTTGTCGCCGATTTTATAATCCTCGGTGGCGGTGCGCATGAAATGCTTGACCGGGGTCACCCAGCGGATGGTTTCCTCGATGAACTGCGGCACCAGCGACATGTCGGCCTTGAGCAGCGCCAGCTGATCGGGGTTGCGGATCAGCTGCAACAGCCCGCCGGCAGCGCTCGAACTCGTCGTGTCGTGCCCGGCGGTGGCGGTGATGGCGTAATAGCTCGTCGCCGAAAGCTCGTCGATTGGTTCGCCATCGATCAGGCCATTGGCGATGACGCTGGCGAGATCGTCACGCGGGTTGGCGCGGCGGTCGGCGGTGACCTCGCGGAAATAGGTGAAGAACATCTGCACCGTGGCGAGCAGATCGACCTGGGCATCGCCGCTCTTGCCGCCCATCAGCGCCGGGGTGCCTTGGGTGACGCGCTGCGAGCGGGCGATGACATCGGGGTCCTGCGGGCCGAAGATTTCCTGCGTCATCTGCAGCATCATCGGTTCATCGCTTTCGGGAATGCCGAGCAGCTTCATGATAACGCGCAGCGGGTACCACAGCGCCACTTCGTTGACGAAGTCGCAGGCGCCACCCAGCGCCGCCATGCGGTCGACATGAGTCTTGGCGATGGCGGCGATATCGGCCTCGATCTTGCGCAGATTGCCCGGCTGGAACCAATTATGGGTCAGCCGGCGCAGCTTCATGTGCTGCGGGTCGTCAAGATCGACGAGGGTGCGGAACAAATGGCTGTCGCCGGTCATCGCCTTGGTCCATTCCTCGCCCTCGATCGGCGAGAGATAAGTGCGCAACCGGTTGATGAACTTGTCGTTCTGCTTGGCGATGGCGGTGATGTCGGCGTGCCGGGTAATCGACCAGAAGGGACGAAAGCCGGTAGGCTCGGTCCAGTGTACCGGATCGGTAGCGCGCAGCTCGGCATAGGTCTCGAGCACGCTTTCATCGGCATAGTTCATCGGGTTGACCAGCCGGTTGTCGAGCGTGCTGTTGTCATAGCCGGGAAAGGGCGTGGTCATCGCTGTCGGCCCTACTGGTTGCGGCCGCGCGCCTGCACGGCGCTGCGGGCGGCTTCGACGGCGGCGGCCGATACCTGGCCATTGGCGGCGGTGGAACGCGCCGCTTCCAGCGCCATGCCGTCATCAAAGGTCATCGCATAGCCGTCGTTGATCAACTTTTTATAGGCGGCGCTGAAGGCGGGATCGATGCTCGCCATGTCGGCGGCGAGCGCTTCGGCGGTGGCCATCAGATCGGCCGGGGCGACGACGCGGTTGACCAGCCCCCAGGCGGCGGCAGTATTGGCATCGAGGAAATTGCCGGTCAGCGACAGTTCGCGGGCGCGATACGGCCCGATCAGCCGCGACAGCTTCTGGGAAAGCCCCCAGCCCGGCATGATGCCGACGCGGGCATGGGTATCGGCAAAACGGGCGTTGGCCGACGCGATCAGCACGTCGCAGGCCAGCGCGACTTCGAAGCCGCCGGTGATGGCGACGCCGTTGATGGCACCGATGCACGGCTTGGTCAGCAGTTCGATGGCCTTGACCGGGTTGTCATCGGCGGTTTCGGCATTGGCGGCCGCCAGCCCATCGGTGTCGCTGCCCAGTTCCTTGAGGTCGAGCCCGGCGGTGAAGGCGCGTTCGCCGGCCCCGGTCAGGATGACGACGCGCACAATGGGATCGGCCTCCAGCGCGCGCATCGCGGCGGCAAGTTCGCGGCGCATCTGCTTCGACAGCGCGTTCATCGCGCCGGGGCGGTCGAGCGTTACGGTGGCCACGGCGCCGGCAATGCTGGTGGTGACGGTGCTGGTGGTGACGGTCGGTTCGGTCATGGCAACGGGTCCCAGTTTTTTGCAATCTAGCGCGTTTCAGTGCGGGGCGTCCCCCCCCCAATGACATCAGGGGCGGCGGCGCAGGATGAGATACCAGGCACCGCTGCCGCCATGGCGTGGGTGCGCCGGGCGGAAGGCAGCGATGCGGCTGCGCAGATGGCCGGCATCGAGCCAATGGTTGATCTCGGCCTTGATGCGGCCCGGTCGGTCGCCGCGGCCCTTGCCGGTGATGACGAGGATGATGCGTTCGCCCTGCGCCGCTGCGCTGTCGAGCGCGGTGGCGAGCACGGCATGTGCGGCATCGAGTGTGTGGCCGTGCAGATCGACGACGCGATCAGGGCGGATATCACCCTGCCGCAGCCGCCGGTCCCAACTGCCATCAAGCGTGGCGGTGGCAACCGGCGCGGGGGCGTTGCGCGGTGTTTGCAGGGACCGCGGCGGGCGCGGTGGCGGCGCGGAAACGCGCGGCGCCGGTTCGATGCGCGGTGGCGCGATAGGCAGCGGCGGCGCAATGCGCCCGGGCAGCGGTCGCACCGAGGCGGCGACGCGCGACCAGAGCGCGATTTCGGGGGCGGAAAGCCGGCGCGCCATCAGCGTTGCGGGGGTTTTGCGGCGTTTGAGACCAGCCGCGCTGCGGTGTTTGAGACCAGCCGCGCGGCGGTGTTCGAGAGTAGCCGCGCTGCGGCGTTTGCGAATAGCCGCGCTGCGGCGGGGGGCGGCAGCAGCACGACAATCTGCGCCGCTGCCGCCTGTGCGCCGGCTTCGGCGCGGGCGGCGGCGCCGCTGCCGCGGAACAGGTCGATGCGGTTGGCGCCCTTGATCGCGCCGCCGGTGTCCTGTGCCACCATCAGCGCGGCGAGCGGGACATTGCCCAACAGGGTGGTGGTGACGAACAGCGGCGCGCCGAGCGGCAGGAAAGCCGGATCGGCGGCGACCGAAACGCCGGGCGCGACGGCGATGCCCATCGCCCCGACCGGGCCATCGCCGGTGATTTCGCGAAAGAACACCACCGACGGGTTGGCAGCGAGCAGGGTTGGTGCCTTGTCCGGGTTGGCGCGCAGCCAGGCGAGGATCGAATCCATGCTGACGCCACCTTTCGGCAGATCGCCGCGATCGAGCAGCACCTTGCCGATGGCGACATAATCGCGGCCGTTCTGGCTGTCATAGCCGATGCGCATGATGCCGCCATCGGGCAGGCGCAAACGCCCGGAACCTTGGATTTCGAGAAAGAACGCCTCGTACGGGTCGGCGGCAAAGGCAAGTTCGAGCCCCTTGCCGGCGAGCGCCCCGGCCATGATGGCACCGCGATCGGGGTAGGGCACCAGCGTCTTGCCATCGAGCCTGCCGCGCAGCTTGCGGCCCTTCAGATCGGCGGCAAAGCGGCCGAGATCGACATCGATGAGATCGGGTGGGCGGCGGTAAAAGGGGGTGGCATAGCCCGGCGCGGCGGTGCGCGCGCCGGCGATTTCGGGTTCATAATAGCCGGTGGCAAAGCCGGTCCCGGCGGCAATGGTAACCGGGGTGAACTGGCTGCGAAAAAAATCGGCGGCGTCACCCGGCGCGGCGGCGGCGGCGCAGGCAGCCGCCCAGTCGCCGGCGCGGGTCAGGCCGCTGCGGTCTTCGCGCGCTTGCAGCCCCGGGCAGCTACGGCGAAAGGCAGCGCGGGCTGCCTCGGCTCCGGCATCGGCGGACGCGGTGAAGGACGCCGGCGCAACGGCCAGATCGGCGGCGCGCCTCGGCACGGGCGGTGTCGGTTGCGCCAGGGGACCGGGAGGTGCCGGCGGCAGTCGTTGTGGGGCGGGCGGACGCGGCGCACAGGCGGCGAGCACCAGCAAGCCGATGAGCAGCAACCGGGCTGTGGCGGCCTTCACGCCCCGCGGGGCCCAGTCAGGCGCCGGGTTCGTCGTCGGTGGCGATCAACAGCCAGGCCGGGTCGCGGCTGCCGGCATGACGGCTGAAGGTCCAGACATCGGTGGCTGGCGCCGCTTCGGTGCCGTTGTTGCTGATGCGGGCGACAAAACGCACCGTCACTTCGGCCATCTGGCCGATCATTTCGGCGCCGGTGATTGCAGCGCTGTCGATCTCGATGATGCGATTGCCGAGCCGAACCCCGTCGCGGTCTTCGATGGCGGTAGCGAAATTTTCCTGCACTTCGTCCGAAACCAGGCCGTCCATGGCGCCGACATTGCCGTCCCAAAAGGCTGACAGGATCATGCCATAGGCGGCGCGCGCGCCGGTCATGAACTGCGCGGGATTGAAACTGGGGTCGGCATCGGCGACTGCCTGCAGGGCGGGGGCCAGATCGGCATCGGTGCCGGCCGGAACCGAGACGAGATCACGGCTGCGCGTGTCGGGCGCGCGAATGGCCGTAGTGGTGATTTCGGGCACACCGGGGCGAAAACTGTCCACCACCGGGCGTTCCTGACCGGTGCGCTTGCCGAGTACGCTGACAAGCCGCAGGCCGATGAATGCTGCCAGCATCGCCAGCAGCACGATCTCGATCCAGGAACTCCCGTCAGACATTGTCTTGGCCTTGCAGATTGCGAACGGCGTCCGTTGCGAACGTCGTTTCATAGTCGTCATAGCAGAGAATATGTATTGCGGTCCATCATCACAATATCCATGCGGCATCTACCGCATGGCGCGATGGTTTCGCCATGTTCGCCATGACAGTTTGTCCGGCGCGTCCATCCGGGTCGGGACCGGTCTGTACAATGGTGCGGACGGCGGGACTCGAACCCGCACTCCCATCAAGGGAAGCAGATTTTAAGTCTGCTGCGTCTACCGGTTTCGCCACGTCCGCCCGTGCCGCACGGGCAGCACGGCCTGCTGCCCGTTTTCCTCGACAGGGATTTGGCCCTGCCCGGGATTTGTATTGCCCGCCGTTCTGGCAGGCTGTCGCCACCTTCGCTGGCATCGGCGCGCCGTCACCGGGCATCGCCGATATGATGCCGGCTTAGCCCGCGTTCAATTTTTCGCGCAGTTCCTTGCCCGGCTTGAAATAGGGCACGCGCTTGGCATCGACCTTGACCGCCGTACCGGTGCGCGGGTTGCGTCCGGTGCGGGCTTCGCGGCCGCGCGTTGAAAAGGCGCCGAAGCCGCGAAGCTCCACGCGCCGGCCACCAGCAAGGGCGTTGGTAATCTGGTTGAAGATTGTCGCAACGATTGCTTCCACGTCGCGCAAGGTCAGGTGCGGGTTCGCTTCGGCGACAGCACTGACAAGTTCCGACCTGATCATTAGCGTTTCCTGTTCCAACCCACAAAACAACGACGTGCGACACCACGCCGCCCCAAGATGGGCAGTCTTAACCGGGCATTATCACCGGTCAAGGCTGTTCGGGCGCAAAACGCGACCGAAAAGTGTGGTTTTCAGCAATACGCCGCCGCTTTTTTCAAAGCGACGGCGCATGGCTTGCCTGAGACGAGGGAAATCCACTTGTGGCGGCGAGGCCGCCGGGGCGGATCAGCCCTTGTCGGCGTCTTCCTTGGCCTTGTTGAAGGCAGCACCGAGGATGTTGCCGAGCGTGGCGCCCGAATCGGACGTGCCGTACTGGGCAACTGCGGCCTTTTCTTCGCTGATCTGCATCGCCTTGATGCTCAGCATCGGCTTGCGGCCCTTTTCGAAGCCGATGATCATCGCATCGACCTTCTGGCCGGGCTGGAAACGCTCGGCCTTCTGTTCGTCGCGATCGCGCGACAGGTCGCCGCGCTTGATGAACACCACCGGACCATCGTCGCCGACCTGGACATCGATGCCGCCATCACGCGCCACGACCACGGTCGCGGTAATGATGTCGTTCTTCTTGAGGTTGTCGGCAGCGGCCTGGCCTTCGGTGCTGGCGATGACGCGCGGACCCTGGCTTTCGTCGAGCTGCTTGATGCCGAGCGAGATACGCTCCTTTTCGACATCGACTTCAAGGACGACGGCCTGGACGCGTTCACCCTTGTGGTGACGGCCAAGTGCCTGTTCGCCGGTGAGGCCCCAGGCGATATCCGACATGTGGACCATGCCATCGACTTCGCCATCAAGGCCGATGAACAGGCCGAATTCGGTGCTGTTCTTGACTTCGCCTTCAACCTTGGTGCCGACCGGATGGGTTTCGGCAAAGACTTCCCACGGATTGCGCTGGGCCTGCTTGAGGCCGAGCGAGATGCGGCGCTTTTCTTCATCGACTTCCAGAACGATGACTTCGACTTCCTGGCTCGTTGAAACGATCTTGCCGGGGTGGACGTTCTTCTTGACCCACGACATTTCGGAAACGTGCACCAGGCCTTCGATGCCGGCTTCGAGTTCCACGAACGCACCATATTCGGTGATGTTGGTGACGCGGCCCTTGTGCTTGGAATCGACAGCGTATTTGGCGGCAGCGGTCGTCCAGGGATCGGCTTCGAGCTGCTTCATGCCCAGCGAGATGCGCTGGGTGTCGCGGTTGATGCGGACGATCTGGACGCGCAGCACATCGCCGATGTTGAGCACTTCGGACGGGTGGTTGACGCGCTTGTAGCTCATGTCAGTCACGTGCAGCAGGCCGTCGATGCCGCCCAGATCAACGAACGCACCGTAATCGGTGATGTTCTTGACGGTACCGTCGACAATCTGGCCTTCGGCGAGCGACAGGATCAGGCCCGAACGCTGTTCGGCGCGCGATTCTTCGAGGATCGAGCGGCGCGAAACGACGATGTTGCCGCGCTTGCGGTCCATCTTCAAAATCTGGAAGGGCTGCGGCAGGTTCATCAACGGGGTGACATCGCGCACCGGGCGGATATCGACCTGCGAACCGGGCAGGAAGGCGACGGCGCCGTTCAGATCGACGGTGAAGCCACCCTTGACGCGGCCGAAGATGACGCCTTCGACGCGTTCGCCGGCGGCGTACTGGGTTTCCAGCGCATCCCATGACGCTTCGCGGCGGGCGCGGTCACGCGACAGCATCGCTTCGCCATTGGCGTTCTCGACACGATCGACATAGACTTCGACTTCGTCGCCGATGGTCAGGCCATGCTTGCCATCCAGGCCGGCGAATTCGCGCAGCGGGATGCGGCCTTCGGACTTGAGACCGACATCGATCACGGCGAGATCATTCTCGATGCCCGTCACGATGCCCTTGACGACACGACCTTCAAAGCTCTGGTTCTTGCCGAGCGAGGATTCGAGCATCGCTGCGAAGTCATCACGCGTCGGCTGGGCGGCACTTGCCATAAAAATCATTCAACCTTCATATCGAGACCGGCACACGGGATTGCTGCCCCGTCGTGAAATCTCTCAGCCGGCACCATTGCCCGCTGTTCTTCGTCGTCACGCCGGCACCATGCCGACGCTCCAAACTTTGCCAGCAAAGCCGAAAGGCGGAGCCATAATAGCCCCGAAAGCCCTTAGATCTGTTGCTGGCCGCCCCGCAGAATCGCTGCTTCGACAAGCGCAATCGCCTGCTGGACCGCGGCGGCTATACCCAATTCGCTGGTATCGAGCAAGGCAGCGTCATCGGCGCGGCGCAAGGGTGCCGTGCTGCGGTCGGAATCGCGGGCATCACGCGCCGCAATGTCGGCCAGCACAGTGGCATGACCGGGCGCGGCGTCGCCATATTTGCCGACCAGTTCGCGGTGCCGGCGATCGGCGCGCACCCCGGGGCTGGCGGTGACGAACAGCTTGGCGACAGCCTGCGGCGCGATGACCGTGCCGATATCGCGGCCATCGAGAACGGCGCCGCCGGGTTGACCGGCAAAGGCGCGCTGGGTTTCCAGCAGCGCGGCGCGCACGGCGGGGTGGGCGGACACGATCGAGGCGGCCTCGGCATTTTCGCCGCTCATCAGATCGGGATCATCGAGCAGTTCGGGATCGAGGCTGCGCGCGGCGCGGGCGGCGGCGGCCGCATCATGCGGGTCACCGCTGGCCAAACGCACCGCCAGGCCCGTGGCGCGATACAGCTTGCCGGTATCGAGATGCGGCAGGCCGTAATGCCGGGCCAGCGCCCTGGCGATCGTGCCCTTGCCGCTGGCGGCAGGGCCATCGACGGCGATGATGAGGCTGGTCATGATCGGGCGTTCCGCCCCGGTGCCGGCACAGGCGTGGGGCGGTCGGCGCGAGGCGACAGGCGTGATGTGCAGGAGGCGACCAAGGGCTGTGGTTCCAAGCGACGAAAGCGAACCGCGCCGGTTTAGGTCGGGAATGCCGGCATGGCTAGGGTTGCAACAGCGGTTGCTCACGTGTTCCAGTCCCGGGCCGGGAACGGGTGAATGGTCAGGCTGAAATATGACGGGCGCATTCCAAAGTTATAGCCAAGTAAACTGATAGTTATTTTTTGGGTTTGATTTTATCCTTGTCAAACCATTGACGGCCACTTAGGCTTTGATTCATGGCGACGGAGGCTCCGCCGGAAGAGGTTTACCTCTTCGTGGCTGGCACGCGCCCCGAAGCTGTGAAGCTTTCTCCGGTTATCTTGGCGTTGCGAGCGCGCG